>NZ_JBFUHJ010000009.1:0-63418 GCF_056402455.1 Paenibacillus sp. P4_A7
AACTCCAAGCGAATGCTGATGCGAGATTAGATAAGCAAAAGTCCGCTCCAATCCAGCAGCAATTTCACCCGTTTCGTCATGCTTGCTCAAATAGCTTAGCGGAAGAAGCATTCGAGTCAATCCCGAAGTGCGACTGTACATAAAGCGATGCTCAGATTCTCTAGCAAGCAATGTCCGAGCACCAGTGAGCGCTGTATCCATATAGGCCTTCTCACCAGTTACAAGATACGCTTGTACGAACGCGGCGTGGGTTATGCTCTCGAAGTGGGGATTCAAGCTAGGCGGCAGCGCCGACGCACCCTCTCTTCCCAGCTCTCCCAGTTGCGTACGAGTAAGTACATTTGGACGTAACCCGTCCTCCCGCTGCGTGGCCAGCAGTGCTTCAGCGACTAACAAGCCGCGAATTTTATACGTTTCGTTGCCCGTCCGACGATATAGATACAGCAACACGAAGCAGACCCAAGCGTTATCGTCTGTAAAGAGTTGATGCGGGTATTTTCCGGGAAAATCATACCATTTGAAAAAGCCATAAGACGGCGAAGTACTATCCATATCTTGATAGTCATGCTCAAATAAATAGTGGAGCAAGCCGTCGGCGGTCTCTAACCATTGCTTCTCTCCGCTCCACTTGCCATACAAATAAAACATTAGCGCCGAATGCGCGTGGCAGTCCGGCCGAAGGTCTGGCGACAACTTCGCCGTTACGGAATGAATATTTTCGTATACACCCTCCGCTCCATTACTTGCAGGAAGCATGCCCGAGCTTCTAAACCACTGGACATTTGCCTTTACCGCTTCCGCTGCTGAGGCATTCGCTGACAAGTCAATAAACGGTTCCCACATCCTAAACGGAATGCCCGACAGCTCCTTGAGGTACTGCATGAGCGGCAACCAGCGGCTATAAGGCCTTAACGATTCTGGATCAGGACAGGAGAATAGCGAAAAAGCACAATATACGATCGTACCCGCACCAAGCTTACGGATGATCAGACCGGGCTGCCCTTCACTTGCGGGGATTGAAACGCTTTGATGAGTATCGCGATAAACGCCCATCGAAAGCTTAACCTCCGAATCGAAAGCAAATCCCCGCTGCAATGTACCTGTCCACTCAAGCAAATCTCCCTCCGCTACTCTTGGTATCGCCAGGTTGCTTTGAAGCTTCTCCATCGTTCGGCGCGTTACAGGGAAATCCTGCTTCCAGCCGAACAGCCTTGATGTTGGAAAATCAAACACTTCGATAACTTCCCCATAAATAAGCCCTCCCTGCTCAGCGAATGCCCATAGCTTGGCACAAGCCGCAGAAGACAGCGACACCTGGTTGTCCAGTGAATCGGAACCAATGAGGAATATCGCCCTATAACCCTCTAACGAAACGGTATCCAATGCCGTCCAATCGAAGCGTTCTGCTCCTTCGGTCGGTAATAGCTTGAGCTCTTGATTACTTCTTACGAACAACGCGGTTTTCATTTTATTCCTCCTCGTCTATTTTCCATATAAGCTTTGATATTCCGAAGGCGTAAAGCCTGTCACTTTTTTGAACGCCTTGCTGAACGAATGAATCGACTGGTATTGTAACTCCTCTGATATTTTCGTGATGCTGCTGCGTCCTGCTTGCAGCCGGTTCATAGCCCGCAGCATACGGCGGTTAGCCCAATAGCCTTGCAGCGTGATACCCATCTCCGACCGAAAGGCATGAGAAAGATAGGAATAACTGTATCCCAGCGCCTCCGCAACCTGTCCAAGCTCATCGATATTCTCGATATGAATGTCGAAATACTGGATGGTTTGATAAACCAGCTCCTTCTTATTGACCGCGCGCCCATTTGCAATTTGTTGCAAGGTATTTCCTTCTAGCAGACGGCATAGCTGGGCCATTAATTGATTTAAAAGATTATCCAGAATTGTAAGCGCATACTTGTCGAGCAGTTGTAATTCCTTCATTAGTTGGAAGAGCAGCTCATCCATCCCCGACAAATCCCGGTAAGACCTGATATCATCCGCAGCCTGAAATGCAATATCCAAGAGACTGCACCCTTTACCCGGCTGCACATCAACGCATATAAATCGCATCGCTTCATTCGCGTTCCCTGTCGATTTGATATGAAAGGATTGCCCTGGATAGATCCATATGAAGTGACGCTGCTGCAATGGCGTATGGCATCCATCTATCGAAGCCGATCCGCTCCCCGATAGCATATAGAGCAATCGATGACTTGATGTAGAGCCGCTATCCGCCTCATAGCAACAGCGGTCATGTACTTGGTTCAGAACGACACGGCTTAAAGTGACCGCCCGTTCCAAATAACGGTTGTCAAAACCTGTTCCACTCGTAAATCTCGCTGCAGCGACAGACGGCATAATGCTGCCTCCCCATCCATGTTAATCATACTTCTATTCCTTTATTTTGCATCACTTGCTCCACCATCGTTATGGTGTGATCTTATGAATACAAGGAATATCTTGAGATGTTTTACTGACTCAGTATGATTATGCAAAAAAAAGCCGAGACACCTAGTCCCGACTTCCCTCAATCCTATTTACTTTTGATTCCCATCATACCAAGCGGATAGTTCCGTCAGCATTTCTGCTCCGCCTTGCGATTTCCAATCAGATAAAAAMTTATCGTAATTATCCAGTGATTCCGCACCAGCCATTACTTTTATAATGTAGTCGTTCTCCAGCATGATCAGCTTCTGCAAATTGTTAGATACAATCGGCAGAGGGGGAGCAAGTAGCGTCGGATCACTTCTTGAAATGGACATCTGACCTTGAATTTTCTCAAAGGTTTCATAAAGCACTAGATCTTTACGGACCCGGAGCAGCCAAAGCTCTTCAAACTGTGAAGCGTCCGTGCTGGTCATGAACCAATCGGAGTTTCCGCGCTGCTCATTAAACGTAGGCAGAATTGGAAACATTTTGCCGTTACTTTCCGTTTTATAATGAACGTTTTCTTCACCGATCGCCAATTCTTTAAATAGCCCCGGTTCCACCTTCATATTCAAATATTTCATTGCTGCTTCCTTGTTCTTCGATGACTTTGGAATGGCAATATACCAGCTTACACCGCCGCCTTGCACCCAGTTTCCGATTTGACCGTCTTTACCCTTCAAAGATGAAATCAATGTAATTTCTGAATTCGGAATGTTTTTGTTAAGTGCATCTGTTACCGCAGGTGCAATACCCCAGCCATAAGTCATGATGCCTGCTTTGCCTGTAACAAACTTTTGCTGAATGGTATCTGCTTTGTTAACCGGCCATTCAGGATCCATCAAGCCTTCAGCGTACAGTTTATTCATAAATGCGAGATACTCTTTCATCCCAGGCCCTTCCAAGCGGTGAATGAGCTTGCCGTCTTGCACGTCAAAGCTAGTCACGACACCGAATGCGCCCGATATTTCAGGAATAACGCTTTCAAAGCCAGTTAAAGGAATCATACCGTCTTTAGTCTTAATAGCTTTCAATAGCTCGTAAAACTCGTCAATCGTCGTAGGTACCTTCATTTTCAATTCGTCAAGAAGTCCTTGGCGAATGGCTAGCGAGCTGCCCACAAATCCGCGCGGATGCTTCTCCGGAATACCGTATGTTTTACCGTCAACTTTGGAATTTCCGAAAAACTCTTCCGGAGTGGAGCTAAGCAAGTTTTGCCCATGCTCAGACAAAAGCTGATCAAGCGGCTCAAGTGCACCTTGTACGGCAAGACGATTGTATTGTGTAGCCGAAAGCTTCAAAATATCATAAGACTCGTTATTTGCCATTAATAGGTTGAGCTTGTCATCCGGATTTTCTAGCGGAAGCGTCTCATACTCCACTTTATAGCCTGTTTTCTCTTCCAAGAACTTTGCAACAGGATCTTGATTCGGATCAAAGTTCCGCTGAAAGCCGAGCTGTTTAAGTACAGGCTTCTTTTCTGAAACTGCTCCATCCGTGCTTGCCGGGGCCTTTCCACTACCTGCATTGTTATCGCTTCCACAACCAGCAAGCATACCTACAATCAATACGAATACAATACCTATACTCAACCTCTTATTCACTTTATCTCCCCCATTATGTTAAAAAGTCTCATTACTCGTTCTAATTGTAGCACCGGGGGGGAACGCTGTATTTGTCGTCATACGCTTCCCTTGTTGTCCTCATTCACTCGTCCAGCTCTTCATAAGGCATAACTTCCTCGAATGTAGCGGGAATAACAATGGTTACCCGAGTTCCCTCATGCTCTACGGACTCAAAACGAACTATAGCCTCATTCCCGAAATAGAGTCTGAGCTTGTCCTTCACATTACGTAAACCATAACCAGAGTCAATCGAATCACCATTCAGCCGCTCCAACTGCTCTCTACTCATGCCAACACCGTTGTCCTCTATTGTAAACTCAACATTATTCTCGTTAAAATAACAGGAAATCCGGATGCTGCCCGACTTATCCAGCTTCTCTCGAATGCCATGCAGTACTGCATTCTCTACAATTGGCTGCAAGATAAGCTTCACTACCTTTAATGAATGCAGCTTCGGATCTGAATCAGTCGAGAATTGAATTCGTCCACCGAATCGTCGATTTTGGATATCCATATACGTACGTACATGCTCCAACTCCTCCGATATCGGTATAATATCACGGCCTTGGCTCAAGCTGATTCGGAAAAACTTCGATAGCTGCCCGGCAACATCACTTATCTCAATAGCTCCCCGCTCCATCGCCATCCAATGAATGAGATCTAGTGTGTTATATAAAAAGTGTGGATTAATTTGGGCATGCAGCGCTTGCAGCTCAGCAGCCTTCTTCTTTACCTCCGTCTGATATTTTTCTTGAATCAAGCGGCGCATATTTGCGCTCATTTGGTTGACATGCGACTGCAGCACGCCGATTTCATCGTGAGCGGTAACAGGAGTATCTGAATCCCAATTCTCCGATTCTATCTTCTTAATCTGCAGCAGCAGCGGGCGAATTCTGCGCGTAAGCCCCTCTGAGACAGCAACCGCCAATATTGCCCCGACGATAACGACAACGACCAACACCGCGTAGAACGTCGACGACCATTGCCTAATTTCCGCATAAATCTCTTCCTTAGGAATAAAGGCAATCAGCTCCCAGCTTCTCCCTTCAATTCCTTTCGTAATAACAATATGCGATTGACGCTCGACCGTGGGCAGCTCCTGACCAAGGTCCTCCGTATCCAAGCTGGAGATAATCCTGTCGTGCTTATCAACAAGATATACCTCGCCGGCTGCTGTGATTTGAGTTTCACTAATGATTTGTTGAATATTATCTTCGAGAATATCAATGGACAGCACACCGAGCACGTCGCCAGTGAACCCATCTGCAAACAGCGGACGAACGCAGGAGATAATATTTTGTTTCCCGCGATCCCCGTCATAATTATGCTCATAGGTTGACCGACAATATATCCCTTCCGAATTTTGCATCATTTCCTTGTACCAGTATTCCTCTTTGATCGTGGACAAAGCATAGATCGTACTGTTCTCGCGCGTATAAATGCTTGTCGAATCCACATATAGCCGCATGCTGTAAATTTCCCTGCTAGTCTGAGTGGAACGCAATATATTCAATATTTTATGATAATCATCGATTTGATTGCTTAGTGAAGTTCCGCTTCGCCCATTCTTCAGAATATCGTTCAATTCTTTATTCATAAACAGTATGCTAGAGACATCTTTCACGCTAGTAAGCTTGTAGGCTATAAACGAATTGGCTTGGTTTATTGCACGTTCCGTCGCTTGCTCGATCCGATTTTCTAGTATTTGGACAGTTTTCGAATAAATTATGACAGATATCGAGCCTACAGATATGAATATTAATGACATAAAGACGAGCATTAACTTCGTCTTTATTCGGATGCGCGAAATTCTCTGACTAATCATCTGATTCAAAGTCAACATTCTTCTTGCAGCGTATCCCGATATTGGGACGGAATAACACCGGTCAGCTTACGAAATACCTTCGCAAAATAATTGGCATCCTGATACCCGACTTGCGCCGATACGTCATACAGCTTCAGTCTGCGGTCGCGCAGCAGCAGCTTAGCCTGTTCAATGCGGTATTGCGTAATATAATCGTTAATGGAAAGACCTTTTTCCTTCTTGAACAAAATACACATATAGGTTGGCGCCAAATGGACATGTCCGGCAACCATCGTAATGGAAACATCCTTATTATAATTGCCTTGAATAAATCGGATAATATCCCGAATAACTGTTTTGTCACTGGAATCGGTTAGATCAAGTGATTGACGAATAATTTCAAGACGCTGCATTATAAATTTACGGATCAAGAACAGCTCACCGGATACGAACATTGTCGCCCATAGCTGATCCGTTTCGAACTCCCACATCGTTTCCGAATATATTCGAGTCATCGCCACATACCAACGAAACAGCTTTTTACGAACAGCTTCAACCTCTGAAGATGGGTTCAGCAGCAGCTCATTAATCGTTTGGTCCACCCACTGTTCCGCCGCCTGCATTTGCTTTCCGCGCAGCAGTTCCTCAAATCGAATAATAGCTTGTTTATCAAATAGGCAGAGTGTACGGCTATTTTGCGGCAGGTCTCTAAACCATATAACGGTATTCCAGCCACGATAAAATTGATGCGAGAGCGCTCTGAGCGCTTGCTCATAGGAAGTCGAATATCCGTTTAGATGCGTAAATGTCTCTCCTACTCCAGCTGCAATGCCAGTCTGTTCCTCTTGCCCTCTTCGCCTCGTCAGACGATTCAACCACATCCCAAGCTGATCATCATTCCGCCGCGAGGTATGACCGATACAAGCAACTCCTATGCCATCTATGACTCCAATTAATATAGGCAGCTCCAGCACAGCAGCTTCTGCCTTTGATTCTTCTTTCCATTGTTGCTCAGCTTGATCGTTCTTAAAGCTGAACGTTATGCATTGATAAAACCCATCCATGGGAAAGCTATCATCTATACGCGCAATATCTTCTAGAATATTATCATATTCAGTTCCTGTCGAAACAGAGAGCTTGAGAATGGCTTTTAATGAATGCGCTGTCAATTCCGGCTTGCTTCGATCTAGCTGCTGACGCATATGCTGAATTTGCTGCTGCTGCTGCCTGTCCTCCCAAATCCGGCTCACCGTTTTCTTAAGTAAATCGGAAAGCTCCGACATTTGAATCGGTTTGAGCATATAGTCTACCGCTTGCAGCTTAATTGCAGATTTCAAATAATCGATATCGTTATAGCCGCTCAAAAAAATAATTTTGCAATTAGAATCAATCTCGCGGATTCGCTGAGTTAACCCAATTCCATCCAATCTAGGCATCCGAATATCACATAATATCATATCTGGCCGTACGCGGATGAATAAATCGTAGGCTTCAATGCCATCCTCCGCTTCACCGACAATTTCGATGCCCAGACCCGTCCAATCAATAAATCTCCTAAGCCCGCTGCGCGTCATGGGCTCGTCATCAACGAGAATCGCTTTTATCATGCTGCTGCCTCCTTGTTCTCTCAAGTCGATAAGACGTTTAAGCCTATAATAGCAAAAAAACCCGTCACTGCCGCAAATTCATTGCGGCAGTGAATGGGATTGAATACATCCGAACTAACCTTTTACAGAACCTACCATTACACCTTTAACAAAATGCTTCTGCAAAAAAGGATATACGAGCAAAATCGGTATCGTTGCCGTCACAATAGAGGCGGCACGAACGGCTTCCGGCGCTTGGTTCAAATCCCGGTTAACGTCGATTTGACCAGCCATAGTCAGTACCTCTTGCGTCGAAGCAATTAATTCCTTCAAGTACAGTTGCAGTGTCTTCAAATCTGGCGACGTAATATAGATCATAGCATTAAAGTAACTGTTCCAGAGCAATACCGCATAAAATAATCCAACCGTAGCAAGCACGGGCTTCGATAACGGCAATATAATACTGAACAAAATCCGCATATTCGATGCGCCGTCAAGCTTAGCCGATTCCTCGAGACTCTCCGGAATGGCTTCGAAAAAGTTTTTGACAATGAGCATATAGAAGACGTTGATTAGGCCAGGTACGAATAATGCCCAGGCTGTATTTACCATCTCAAGCTCTCTCATAACCAAGTAGGTCGGTATAATGCCTCCGTTAAACAGCATCGTGAATACATAAATCAACAACAGCTGCTTACGGAATTTCAGGCTTGGCTTCGATAGTGGGTAAGCAGCTAATRCCGTCATGAACAAAGATGCCAACGTTCCTACAATCGTCACTAGAATCGTAATTTTAAATGAATTCAGAAACTGCTTATTGCCGAGGACAAGCTCATACGTCCCTACTTGAAAATCGATTGGAAAAATCGTAACTAGGCCCGAGACAACCGCTGCCTCGCTGCTGAAAGATTTTGCGATTACATTTAGAAAAGGAAACAATGTGGCAATGCCAAGCAAAATAAAAAACGTGTAATTAAGAATGGTGAATAGTCGTTCTCCAAAGGAGTCCTTCACTATGTTTCTTCTGGGTTGCTGTTGTGAGACCGTTTTTGTCGTTTGCATTACCAGATGCTCCTTCCTAGATATTTCCTACATGCCCAGTTACCGCTTACAACGAGTCCAAAGGCGATTACGGATTCGAACATTCCTACTGCGGTTGAAAAGCTATAATCAGAGGCTCCGATCCCGACCCGATACACGTATGTCCCAATGACATCCGCGATATCATAAACAACCGGATTATACATAACGAGAATTTGTTCCGTACCTGCTTCCAACATATTGCCGAGCCGCAAAATAAGCATCAGTACGATTGTTGCGAAAATGCTCGGCAGCGTAACATGTTTCATTTGCTGAAACTTGTTGGCCCCGTCGATTTTAGCCGCTTCATAGAGTTGGGGATCAATAGCAGAGATTGCCGCCAAATAAATAATCGTTCCCCAGCCAACTTCCTTCCACCCCTCCGTCACGACAAGCAGCGAACGAAAAACCGACTGGTCCATAAAGAAGGCAATCCGTTCTCCGCCTAACCGTTCGATAATCGTGTTTACGATACCATCGTTGAGTGAAAGTAAGTTAATGAACATGCCGCTTATAATGACCCATGATAAGAAATGTGGTAAATAAATGACCGATTGCACGATCCGTTTGAAAAACATCTTCCGAATCTCGTTAAGCAATACGGCCAATACGATCGGTGCAGGAAACAAAAAGATGAGCTTATAAATGCTAATTAGCAGCGTGTTCGTTAGTACGTTCAAAAACTGATCATTTACTACGAGCCGCTTAAAATGCTTAAGCCCCACCCATGCACTTTCACCAATGCCTTTAAAAATACTAAAATCCTGAAATGCGATAATTAACCCGTACATCGGCGTGTACTTTAATAAAGCTAGAAATAGCAGCCCCGGTACCAGCATAAGGTAAAGGTCCCATTCTTTAAGTATGGCTTTCCACGTTTTCGTTTTAACGATTGGTTGTACCTGCGTTGCTTTCATACATATGACTCCTTTAATTGAGATGAATGATGCAGGCTGTGCCTCTTTAGTCTAATTATCGGTGAGATATCAAACCAAGAAAATGATGCAATCGTAATAAAACAAAGAAAATCTAAAGGTTATGGCGATGTGAGTTAATTCTGTTATCATAAGAAGGACAATTATTTTGTTAAATCTCATTATGGTTTAAAAGGAAGGATCAAGAACATGAGCTTTCAATTGACTAAACGGGTCATTAAGCTGCTGTGCGGCGAGCTCTCTTACGAGAGAGGGGAAGCTTACTTCCTGGACAACAAAGTGACTCTTACCAATAACGATCCCGAAACTTCTAATTATAAAGCCATCGTCAAAGACAATAAAAATTACGATATTTCAATCGAAATTGATTATAACGGTGATGTGGATGCAGAATGCACCTGCCTCGCTTTTTATACATCCGACAAACTCTGCAAGCATGTTGCCGCCGCGCTTCTGTATATACATGATTTGAACCATAACGGCAGTAATGAACCTACTCGTTCCTATAATTCCATCCTCTATCCGGAGGATCCGTTTTCTGGGGAAATCGGTCAGCTTCAGACTAGATCGAGCACCTTAAGGACAAGGTCTTCTTCTACCAGCTCTTCGGATGATGCCATGTTGACGAGCAGTATGCTGGGACTATTCAGCGAGAAGCCGCTGCGCCCAAGTAATGCAACGCCTTTTTTTGATACAAGAATCATTCTAGATGTCTCGTTTACCTGTAAACCATTTCATTATGGTGATCGAAAATATATGTTCGGCATTGAGCTCAAGGTTGGGCAGAAACGACCCTATATCGTACAAAAGCTAAGAGAATTTCTCGACCGCATCGAGCGCAGGCAAAGCTATGTTTTCTCCAAGCATTTCATTTTTGACCCTGCGCTGCATAGCTTTTCCATACAGGACGACGCTATAATTCGACAGCTAATTGAAATCTATCACAACGAAAAAATGTACCGTGAAACGTCTAGCGTATATGAAAATCATAGCAAAAACTTAAGTGGTGATCGCATGCTGCTTATTCCTCCAGCCTCTTGGGAAGTTTTGCGGCCTTTGCTGTCTACAGCGCCTGCTGCATTTCTGGAGTACGACAACAACAGCTTTACAGGAATTGAGCTATCTGATGAGCAGATCCCGCTCCAATTCGAGTTCAACCAGGCAGATGGCGATGGCTATCAGTTAGAAGTAGAGGGTATAGAAAACCTCATTATCTTAGAGGCATACAGCATTGTCCTCTCAGGCGGTAAGCTGCTTAAGCTGCAGACCGCGCATTGCAAACGTCTATCTGAGCTGAAGTATATGCTGGATGCAACGAACAAGCAGCAAATTAAAATTGCACCGGAGCAAATGGAGCCTTTTATGGAAAAGGTTGTGCCTGGCTTAATGAAGCTCGGCAGCGTTCGTATTGCCCAGACCGTCTCAGAACGTATTACGCACACACCTTTAAAAGCGAAGCTTTACTTAGACCGCTTGAAGGACCGCCTGCTTGCCAGTCTAGATTTTCAATACGGCGATATTGTTATAAATCCATTAGAAGGAAACGGTCAGAAACGCGGTACTGATCGTATCCTTATGCGAGACGGGGAGCAGGAAAGACGCATATTAGAGCTGATGGAGCTAAGTCCCTTTGCCAAAACCGAGAGCGGCTATTTCATGGAGGACGAGGACAGCGAATATGATTTTCTGTACCATGTCATTCCGCAGCTGGAAAAGCTGCTCGACGTCTATGCCACCTCAGCTGTGAAAATAAGAATCTTCACCGAGCATGCACCGCCGCAAATAACGGTAAATGTGGACGAGCGCACCGATTGGCTTGAATTCAAATTTGATATAGCTGGCATCCCTGATGCCGATATCCGTGCTGTGCTTAAGTCACTTGAGGAAAAGCGTAAGTACTACAAGCTTCCTAACGGTGCGTTAATGCCGCTGGAAAGCGCGGAATTTCAAGAGATTATTCGATTCATAAATGAGGTCGGCATTCGTAAGGGGGATTTGAAAGGATCAGAAATCAGTATTCCTGTCGTACGAGGACTTCACTTGATGGATTCTCAGAGACAAGGCAACGCCGTCAATTTAGGAAAATCGTTCCGTCGACTATTGGAGAACATGCGCAATCCCGACAATCTGGATTTTACCGTACCGGATAGTCTCGTTAACGTTCTAAGGGATTACCAGCAATATGGCTTTCAATGGATGAAAACACTTGCTCATTACCGGTTCGGAGGTATTTTAGCAGATGATATGGGGCTCGGAAAAACGATCCAAAGCATCGCGTTTATCGTCTCCGTGCTGCCAGAGGTTAGAAGTCAGGAGTTGCCGGTTATTATCATTTCGCCTGCTTCACTCGTGTACAACTGGCTGAATGAGTTGAAGCGATTCGCGCCTGAAGTGCGAGCTGTCATCGCCGACGGAAGTAAAGAAGAACGCAGCAGTGTCGTAAAGGGAGGATCAGAAGTAGACGTTATTATTACATCCTACCCACTGCTGCGAAGAGATATTGCGCAATATGAGCAGCAATCCTTCCACACGCTTATTTTGGACGAAGCGCAAACATTTAAGAATCATACGACTCAGACCGCACAAGCTGTTAAGCGGCTTCAAGCTCGTTACCGTTTTGCCCTTACAGGAACTCCGGTTGAGAATCGGCTGGAGGAGCTATGGTCGATATTTGACGCCGTATTCCCAGCTCTGTTTCCTGGAAGAAAGGAATTTGGCGAGCTTACTAGAGAAACTGTGGCGAAGCGGATTCGTCCATTTCTACTGCGCCGCTTGAAGAAGGACGTGCTGAAGGAGCTGCCCGATAAGATCGAAACGCTGCAGGCCTCTGAGCTGCTGCCAGAGCAGAAGAAGCTGTATGTATCCTATTTGGCCGAGCTGCAAGCGGAAACCGTAAAGCATTTACATGCGAAGGACTTCCAAAAAAATCGCATACGAATACTAGCTGGTTTAACAAGGCTGCGCCAGCTTTGCTGTCATCCTTCTCTGTTTGTCGAGGGCTATACAGGCAGCTCAGCTAAATTCGAGCAGCTCATGGAGCTTATAGAGGAATGCCGCAGTGCTGGAAAACGTATGCTCGTATTCTCGCAGTTTACCCAGATGCTAGGCTTAATCAGCCAGGAACTCGGCTATCAAGGCGTCTCTCATTTTTACTTAGACGGCCAAACCCCAGCTTCCAAGCGCGTAGAGCTATGTAACCAATTTAACGACGGTGAACGCGACCTGTTCCTCATTTCGTTAAAGGCTGGCGGAACTGGACTTAATCTAACTGGAGCGGATACCGTTATCCTCTATGATCTTTGGTGGAATCCAGCTGTTGAACAGCAAGCAGCCGATCGCGCCCATCGCATTGGGCAGAAAAACGTTGTCCAGGTTATCCGCCTTGTCGCGCAAGGTACTGTGGAGGATAAAATGTACGAGCTGCAGCAGAAAAAAAAGAACCTCATCGACGAAGTGATCCAGCCCGGGCAGGAGGCACTTTCCTCCCTATCCGAGCAAGATATCCGAGAGATTCTTATGATTACCGATTAATGCATCAATAAAACTACAATAAGCTATCGCATTTATCGCGGTAGCTTATTTGTAGTTATTTTATAGAAAACCTTAGTTAATTGCCTACACTTTATACAAGAGGTTTTTGGATTAAAGTAGCGAAATTGAACTGATGTACATGGCCATCATTTAGTGTAGTCATTCCTTTTACAAAGTGCACATGCTTACCATTCCCGACAGGGATTGCAAGTCCGGTTCTTATTTTTTTGAGATTATGAAAATGGTTCAAGAAATCGGTATGAGTGAGGTCTATTTCATGGACATGACTGTTACCAACTCGGATCACTTGACCAGTAACACCTGCAAAACGATGATTATGCCTATCTGCACCTTGTTCCGCTAATTTTGTACTGCCTTCAAATTCATGTAAATGTGTCTGTCTTCTTATTTTAGTGCATCTTTTCATTACTCTTTTCCTCATAAAAATCCCTCCCCTAAGATCAAGATAAAACTTGATTCTGTATCATATATAAATCCGTTAAAATAAGTGTTAGACATCAGCACAATTAATTCAGAAATCACAAAAGGAGCAGGCTAACCACGTTTATCGCGGTAGCCTGCTCCTTTGTATGTTGAGGCCCATATTAAAATCTATCTTTGATCCTCGAAACAGAACTTAATCATTTCATTGCTGTGGAAGGAATACAATATCCGTCATGAAATAATTCGGCTCAATCAGATAATTGTCAATTACCTAGAGGAATCGTTTACTAAAGATAGGACAAAAGCTTTTTACGAGCAATCTCTCAACCTTAAATATGAATACATAAGCAATGTATTCAAGAAATACTCAGGCATCACCATTACAACCTATATTCAATTTTTACGTATACAACAATCACAAGATTTGCTTCGTCGAACGGACAAGTTAATTAATCAGATTGCCGAGGAAGTCGGTTACGAGGACCCTTATTACTTCTCGAAAATTTTCAAAAAAAACGATTGGAATGACACCAACCAAGTTCAGGGAAGAAGGATAATGGGAGGTTGTTAAACTTTCATCAGTTGCTGTATTCTCAGGAGGGCATTCAGTTACTTTAGTCTAATCAAGAGGCATATAAATATCAGTCAACTTACCTGACTCATAATAAGGATAATCCAGCATCTTTTGCGCTTGTTGTGCAAACTGAGTGTTGGTAAGTGATTCTATCACATACAGACCTAAATCAATGGACGCCGTTACTCCGCCACCCGTAAATAAATGACCATCCCTTACAATTCGAGCTTTGATAACCTCTGAGCAATAGGGAGTTAATAACTCGTAAGCATTGGGATTGGTTGTCGCTTTTTTACCCTCCAAAAAACCAGYCGCTCCAAGCAGCAAGGCTCCTGTACAAACGGATACTTTATATTTAATATCCTTCCCTGTTTGAATCCACGAAATAAAATCGGGATCGTATCTAAGCTGTCGTGTAGCAGACCCCCCTGGGACAAATACAAGGTCATAAACGGACAAGTCAGGATTCACATGCTTAACTTTTATAGTCATCCCTCTATCATCGGTTACTTCCTCTTTATTGGAGCAGAAATCCCACGATACATTTTCAATAGCCTTCATAACCCCCAATCTCGTTACCGCCTCATAAAAACCGATAAAGTCCATTGTCGTCATTCCATCAAAAAGTATAAATGCCATTTTCATGCCTGATTCAGCTCTCCTTCACTCTATTGATTTAAGGGAAATATTAACATATAGAAGAACTATTGGCGATAGAAAAGTTCTCTCTTCCCTACAATACTCACTACCTCACCGCGAACCACATCCACTCAGTGCGAAATCCACATCAATTTACCATAAATGGTCATCACTCTACCCTACTTTTATATGAAGCGCACTTCTATAATGAAAGCAATCTAGAGCAAGTGACCACAAAGGAGACTAATCATATGGAACGCAAAATGTATGTCGATAATGTCATAGTTGGCGGAAGCATCGGTGGGGTTGCCGCAGCCCTTGCAGCAGCAAATGCAGGCAAGCAAGTCATTATGACGGAAGAGACCAGCTGGATTCGTGGACAATTAACGAGCCAAGCGGTTCCGCCCGATGAGCATCCATGGATTGAATCGTTCGGATGCACAAGAAGCTATCGTGAATTTCGCGAAGGTATCCGTGATATGAAATGCTTGCTCCATACGTACACAGCGGCCGTCTCACCCTACTTGATCGTCATGTGCTTCAAGATGCAGAAGTTGATGGAGACGATATTGTATCCGTTACCGTTCGAAGCTTGGATTCAGGAGATGTTGTGCAGCTGATTGCTCCATACTTTCTTGATGCAACTCCCGATTTGCCTGAGGACATAAAAACATTTAGCTTATCCTCGTACACTTCATTTGGAGGTATATTAACCTTCACCGTTAGTCCCGTATTTTTCTCAATATATTCTAGATAGGGGTTAGAGTTCTCATCAAGCCCGGCAGGAAAGACTGATCCAAGGCTGTTAATTACGATAGATATTGATGGATGATAAAACTAATCTAAGCTTCATAATATTCATCCTATTCTATCGTTTTCTAGATAGCTAAGAGAATTTGTCTTGGAGGAACGCAGTTCAGATGGTTGTAACCTTTAACATTGGCCATTTGCTTTTAAAGTTTTTTTGCGTTGATCGTCTTCTATAGGCTTTAGCACACTCTTCATTTTGAAAAACATAAGCAGTAGGCCTTACCTCTAGCTTGAGCACATCGTCTATGCCGCATGGCGCCGTTAAAATAAGGTTATGTTGCTCATCTAAAGAAACGCCTAGTGCCGTTGCTGTTTCGGGGAACTTCGATATGGCATCCGCGGAGGATGAGTAGGGAGGAGTATTGTTTACAACATGCATTCTAGCCTGGTTCTTAACAGACCATGGGATGCCTGGCAGCAAGCTGTTTAGCATTTGTTCATATCTCTGTTCTTCAGACTCCTTCACATTCGCAGGATCATAATAAACGACATCAACATCACTGAGTGGTGTTCTCTCTTTGTACCAATGTATGGTGTCCCATATCTTCGAGCGTACAAAGCCTGCGCATACCCACCAATCCGGAAGATCCAGTAATTTAGCAGCTTTTAAAATGGCCATCATCCATGCATCGTCTCTAACTAGATGTAAAATATCTTCTTCCACATGCATTTGCGAACTCATCTCCTAGTGGGAAATTTAACCATGAGACAGATACTAACATACAATTCTTTGTATTTATAGTCTATTAACTTGCACAATCATTGGCTCATTTTCATCTGTGAGCTATAATAGATAAGTCCCCATCGGACGCTTAAACAGGCTAGCTAGTCGAACGATAGGAGAAATCAGATGGACATTGTAGAAATAATAACCGATTTAATTGATGAGGATACGGACCAGCCCAGATACCAATTTGACGAAGAAGCACTGCAGGAATTGATGCAAAGCATCGATGAAATCGGCTTGCTCTCTCCGATCAAGGTGAGAACGACGACCAACGGTCGTTATAAAATTATTTATGGAAATCGCCGCTACAAAGCGAGTAAAATGCTCGGACGCCCAACGATTCCATGCATAGTATCTACCGTAACGGATGAAATGGAAATTTATTTGGAGCAAATAGCGGAGAATTTAACACGCGAAGGTTTTTCCCCGATTGAGGAAGCGGAAGCGTTCAACAAGCTGCTTAATGATCCCAAATTCCGAAGCTCGACCAAGTACCTGTCGGGCAAGCTGGGCAAGCCAGAATCGTACATAAAGAACAAATGTGAGCTTTTGAAATTCGCTAATTCAGTGAAGAAGCTAATCGTTGGCGGTACAGAAATTAAGAAGGACAAGCTGACGGAAGATCAACTGCTGCCTTTGAAGGACCTCCCGCTGGAGCATCGTGATGCACTAGCTCTCATCATTGCGAGAGACGAGATGCCAGTTAGTGACGTGAAGAAGATTGCCAAGCTCTTTAAGGACAAAACAATCTCAGACAGCACTAAGGATAAACTTCTCTTCAAGACTGGCAGCGGACTTCTGGAAACCTGGTCTACCCATGAGCAGAACAAGGCGGAGCGAGCAAAGCCGCCTGAACCAAAGGCAGCGCCGATAAAAGCTGATGAGGCTGGAAGAGCTGAGAAGGCTGGGACAGCTTTCAAGTCGGAGACAACTGACAAGGCTGAGACAGCTGATGCTTCTCAGATAGAGTTGTCACCTGTTGAACTGAAGCTGCAGCAGCTAATCGCGGTTCTTCCTGAGCATAGTCCACTATCGCCCGCAATTCTTCAATCCCTACAGAGTATTAAACCGGGGGAGCAAGCGGTCTTTATGGACAGTGTCAACTCGCTCATCAACAATTTAGAGAAGCATCTGGCCGAGTGGCAGAAGATCAAAGAGTTCGCCAAACCTAATGCATAAAACTTTTTATAGCTCCCAAATAATTACATTTATTTGTAATCTATTTGAAACATAACTTTCATCAACCCTTAATGAACTAGGACTATAATAGAACTCGACCCCCTTTTTTAATATATAAACCTTTAGACCCGCAGCCCGTTGCTGTGGGTCTCTTTTTGTTTTTTTTTGTAAGCCTGTTGATTAATCTAATACTGGAAACCAATAACAAGCAATAAGGAGCTCAAAAACGGTTTGTATAAATATAGGCGAGTATAAGTCTCACCCTTATGCTCTTCCTATATTTCGCCATGAAACGAGCTTATGACGCCAGAAAAAGGCCCAGCCGTTTACGCGTGTCCGCGTAGTTTCAAATTCTGAAACTAAATGAGGCTGCAATAGGGTAAACGACGATTTAGTGTCAACGGATGAACGTAATTGCTGGTTGAGCGCGATCTATGCCCTCTTTTTGATGGATTAGTTGCATATTCTGAAATTACACCATCTCTATTTCCATAAAGATACTCATTAGTTTCACATTGTGACACTAATTGAATATGGCCTCCAAGCTACCAATGATTAATCACATGCAAAGCAATATCCTATCGACATATAGATAGTTGTAATATAGATAGTTGTAACCAATCGTTCTATTTTCACCGAGTAACCATTTCTGCTTTCAGATACCTTATATTTGTTAATCAACAGGCGTGATTGTTTTGTAACCTACAACTTACTTAGCGGGCATCAGCTCAACCAAAACAACTTCTGGACGATTGAACAATCGTTGCGGGATGATGCTGTTACCTAGTCCTCGGCTGACAATCATTGTCGAGCCGCCTTCAACAAATTTGCCTCCGTCGTACTTTGGAAATAAGCCTTGGCCTGGCGCGATAAGCCCCCCGACAAAAGGCAATCTCACTTGCCCGCCGTGTGCATGGCCCGAGAAAGTCAGGTCAATGTTATTTTTCTGATATATGGAGAATAGCTCCGGCCGATGCGATAGAAGCAGCGTAAATGTATCATCGTCATTGGTATCCTGAAGAGCTATCGTTATCTCCTCATCCACTGCTGCAAAATCACCGTCAGCCTCTTTGTAAAAGGTAGGATCGTCAACACCTGCGATGCGAATTGTCCCTTTTCCTTCACCTGAACCAAACTCAAGAAGCTCGTTCGTATTACGCATGACGTGTACACCTGCAGCTTCCAGCTTTTCTTCTAAACTCTCAAAGCGTTCGGAATAACACTCATGGTTTCCAGTTACGTAATAGACAGGGGCCTGCTTCACAATTTCCCTCATAAGCGTCATGCTTACCTCTTCGTTATACCGTTTACTATCAACTAAATCGCCGGTTACAACAATGAGATCAGGCTTTAGCTTATTCACCTTCCGAACTAATCGCTGCTGTTCCTTGCCAAACGCTTTGCTATGCAAATCAGTCAGCTGAACGATTCTGTAGGGTTCCATGGCGGCTGGCAGCTTATCTGAGCTTACCTTAAACCTAGTAATACCAATCGCGTTATTCTGATAATAAAGAAAGGCAATGCTTGCAAAAACGACAATTAAAATATACAATGGCAACCGTTTCTTCGTTAAGCGCATTGATAGCAAACCCCTTTTCCTTTCAAAAGGCGGAGAGGAATCCACCTCTTATCGTAATAGACTTTTGATGGCTTTAATGACGGCATCCGGTTTATGAATCGCAATTGAATGCCAACTATCCTCGACGATAATTTGATTTGTACGTTTAGTCAACTTGCTAAGCATCTGTTGACCTTGCATCCAATCTTTTGTCTGTTTACCTGCTGTCAGCACAAGTACAGGCAAATCCGCGTCAAGAGATTTGGCGTTAAGCAACTGAACGCTGCTTTCCTGCGTACATAACAACTCAGAGTAAACAGCTTCAAAAGCATTTGATCGATATCCCAGTGCAACTACCACTTTGCGCAATGAATCTGGCAGCCGATTAGATCCAATATGCTTTCGCAATAGTCGCGGAATGGCGATTGGCGATAACAAATACCCAAGTCTAAATTCATTACTGTTTATTTTACGCTGTGCCTTTCTTTCTCTCGTTGACAGGTCAGGTAGATACCTGCTTTCGTGTGTAGAATCCACCAGCACTAAACCTACTGTTTCCTCCGGATATCTAGCAGCAAATAACCGCATAATCATCCCGCMATAGGAGTGTCCTACCAGCAAGTAAGGAGGTTTTGCACCAATCGCCTGCAGCAGCATTCGAAGGTCGTTCACATAATGACTGCATGTTGGAAGTTCCACCGTTGACGTACTCCAACCGAGGCCCGATCTATCATATGAAATGACGTTCGCCTCCTTCGAAAGCTCCGGCACGACGAGTGACCAATCCAGCGAGCAGCCGCCCATTCCCGATTCCAAAATAATAGTAGGCGAGCCTTCTCCCACTGTTGTTGCGGTTGCAACAACATGCAGCTTTCGCCCTCCGATGTCTACAAGCTTGCCTGTAGGCTGATATTTTTGCAGCTCATAACGAGCAATTGCTAGCTGATAAAGCGATAGAGGAAAACCTAGCACTGTGATCACGGAACGGATGCAACGATCCAACAGATTTATTTTCGCCATAATAGGAATCGCCTCCCAACACTTACTTCGCCCTTTGCTTGGACACGCTCCATGATTGCCAGCTAGTATCCGTATGAGCAGCGGACTTCTGCATCTTAATTACACCTTCTAACCCTTCTAAATCAGGATACTTAGCATAAAACTTATACAGCGCAGGAGCTGCATCCGTAGACAATGTGTGCAAATAAGCAATATCGATAATTCCGGTTCGTTCGAATCTATCGATATTATTTACTGCAATGCGAGCATCCAGGTTGACATAGTTCATAATTAAATAAGCGACGATAGCGGTGCAGATGTAGACTTTAGCTAAAGAAAAGCGCACCTTCCATATCCGAACTAAAGCTACTGCAAGCAGTATGCCTAAAAACACCATAAAGCCATGAACCAAAAGACGTGACTGCGTAAAACCGTAGGCATCCTCGTATAAAGACAGCCTGCTGTATGCAGAAATAAGCATGACCGTGGTACAGCCAATCAACAGACTGAGCAGCAGCTTGCGGATCAGCTCAGCTGTTTTACCAGCCGGACGAATCAAATACAGGCCGCATAGCAGCACACCTAAATTAATCAGCGCAACCATAACAAGCTCCGCAAAGCCCCGTCGCGCATACTCGGCATAAGCCGCACCCTCAGGCAGCATCCCATTTGCCGCACCGAACAAATAAGAAAATTGAATAGCTACAAATAACAAGTAAACGAGATTAATGCTTAACAACAGTGTGCCTGCCGTAATAGGATCAAACTCCAATCTCTCTCTCGGCTTCTTCTCCAAACCTTCAACATAAGTGAGCACAGCAGGCTGCTCTAAACCATTCGAATCATCCTTAGGCTTACGGAACAGCAACCCCCATATGTAGCAGAACGTATACAACGCTATGCTTCCTGCGACGATTATCCGCCACACACCGTCTCCCATGGAGTTCAGTTGAAATAAATTCGGAATTTCATTCAGCCATGAAAGAAAAATTTGATCAGCAGAGGCCAGTAAGGAAACTACGACAATTAGAAGCGGTGCGGCGAGCAATAGACCTAGCCCTATTTTACGAATATGGGTATTAGCTTTCTTATCATTAGTGTCCGTCTTCAATAACCCGCCAAGTAAACTGAAAGGTACGGCTATATGTGAGAGAGGCTTCGCCACCCCTTGTACAATCATATCCTTATAAAATCTAGCCCGATGCCAAGGCTGTGCTCCAGAACGTGTTACCAGCATCGTTTGCGCTATAATCAATGCAAGAAGGGCCATTACATTTACTGAACGGAAAAAGCTATTTGCAAAAAAAGCATACGACAATGTCAGCAGCACTATCGGAATCATAAGCAGCCAGCCTGAGCTGAATTGCCCCTGCCACTTCTCAAAGCCGCCTATCCTGCCTTTTACCGCATAAAAGAACAGACTATAGAAGCCAAGTACAAATACAATGACTGAAACTCCCGCTGTACTTCCAACAAATAAATATTGGCTGATTAAACCAAACAATAGAGCTAGTACCAGCATCGTTTCGTACCGTTTTTGCCATGGCGCCGGATCTCTCATTGCGTTCACTCCTTATTTGTTAATATCCTCCTTTTATTGTAACCTATAAAACAAGAACAAAAAGTGTAAGTTAATTTTACCTAATTTCATATTTTAAGCGTACGTAAGGAGATATAGCTATGAAAATTCGTCGACACTATTTGACTCTGCGCTGCTCTTTCCCAGAGCTGCAAGAAGACATTCCCTTCGAAACGACGACACAAGAGCTTGCATCCATACTCGATTGTACGCACCGTAATATGGTGCTGCTCTTGAAGAGAATGCAGCAGGAAAACTGGATAACTTGGACTCCCAAGCGAGGTCGGGGCAATCGTTCTCTTCTCACTTTTGTAGCGAGCAAAGAATCTATTGCTCTTCAAGAAGCGCAAGAAATGGTACAAAAACAAGATTTACATTCGGCACTTGAGCTTCTGAATGGAATAGATGATTCACCTATTCTGCGCGAGCAATTTCAGGACTGGCTCTCCAGTCAATTCGGTTTTCATTCGGAGGTGGATGGCCAGCGGCGAACGGATGTGCTTAGATTCCCGCTTCCCCAAACCATCCATTCCTTAGACCCAGCCACGATTCATTATACTGGTGAATCGCATCTTGTAAACCAGCTATATGACGGATTATTGCGAATGGATTCGAAGGGTGAGCAGCTTTTACCTCATTTAGCTCATGCTTGGGAGGTTGATGCTTCACGGACGCTTTGGACCTTTTATTTGCGTAAGGGCGTTTTATTTCATCATGGACGCGAAATGCGATCCACCGACGTATCGTATTCCCTGCAGCGGCTTAAGAAGCTTGCTCCGTATGGACTATATAGCTGGGTCTACGAAGACATCGTATCTATGGAAACGCCGGATGATACGACTATTCATATTCGATTAGCCCAGCCAAACGAAACTTTTCTCGCCTTCTTGACATCCAATCGCGCGTCAATTGTTCCGCAGGATGCTTGCGAGGCTGCTGGTGGACAATTCGTAAGCAAGCCTGTCGGCACAGGGCCCTTTCGACTGGCTGGCAATGAACAAGGCGTTTGGATACTGGAAGCATTTGCTCCTTATTTTCAGGGGCGCGCTTTTCTGGATCGGGTAGAAGTATGGACGCTGGAGGAGCGTAATCGGAAGGATAAATCAACTGAGCTGCAGCCGTACCAAGTGATGCATAATGTTCGGCTCTCCGATATGGCGGCTGAGCAATGGCAGCAGGTAAGACAGTCGGGAATGACCTGTAAGTTCATAACCATCAATGAGTCGAAGGACGGACCTCTCAAAAATGCTGCGATACGTGCTGCGGTTGATGCTGCTATTGATCGAGGTGAACTGCTGGAGAAGCTGTCGGGAGATGCTATTTCTGAAGCAAACAGCTTCTGGCCGCAGCCGGATAACTGCGACCTTCATGCTGTTTCAATCCATACGGATTCCTATAATATAAACCAGCAGCTTGATGATGCAGGCTATCGCGGCGAGAAGTTAATTATGGCGACTATTCCTCAGTACGAGACAGATGCCAGAATCATTCAAGAGATATGCGTTAAAGCAGGAATCACACTAGAAATTAAGCTCATAGCGGCTGAACAATTCAAAGGCACAGCCCGTATGACAGCCGACTTACTGCTCTTCGCCGTTATGCTGGACGAGCACCGAGAGCTTCGGCTCATCGATCTATTCAGAAGCATGCAACAGCATACGCTTCCCGATATGCATGAAACGCTGGAGCACAGCATTTCACTCATTTTATCAGAGCCTGCAGCTAAGCATAGAGCGAGCCATTTCATGCGAATTGAATCAAAACTCAAGGATCGACATAGCTTGCTATTCCTTTACCGTAAACATTTAAAAACGGCATTTCATCCATCTATTCGCGGTATATCACTCGAGTCGCTGGGCTGGGTTCGTTTTCGAGATATATGGTTTACTTAGCATTAAAACTCGTATTTCACCCTCATCTGTTTCTTTGGTCTTCCTTTACTAGCTTCAACAGCACACGGATTCCGCTGGCGATTTTATCTGGGGATATATCCTTGGCTAACGCGTCAGCGCGAATCTGTTCGATCGCTTTGACCGCTTTTTTCCCTGTAACTGTAAATACTTTAACATCCCCGCCTATAAGCGTTTTGATCTGGCTCGCTGCCATTGAAAGATTATCATGACTGCTCGTATCGGTGCTTTTCATTTCGGTGTGACCGGACATCGACGAATTCTCTTTGCCTGACTGATCTTCCATTGGGGTAAGCAGCTTCTTCTGGTTACCATCATATTGCGAGGCAGATGCCTCTCGCTTCTCAGCAGCAAGTACAACCGTATCATCGAAAACGAAGACGCGTACGTCAGAAATGCCAAGTGTGCTCAGCCTAGATTCCAAATGCGCGGAGAAGCCGTTCGAATGCAGTCCTGAGCTGCCAATCGTACTGTATACAGATGTGCCCATCCCATAAGTGGTATTTCCATGCTCATTGGTCGTATGAAACTTCGGCCCTGCTTCATTTGGAATGACGGAAGGATTGTGGAGCATTTTCGCATGTTGTTTGGGTACCGATTTTGATTGCAATTGCGAGTAGGGTGGCGCTTCACCGGCGCAGCCCGTCAAGGTGAGTGATGCTACTGCAAATACGAGCAGTTTACTGGTAATAGTCATTTCATTATCATCCTCCATCAAAATAATTTCTTGTTATTAGCATGACCCTTTCCATGAAATGAATATTCATGACTTCTTGGAAAATAATAAAGGGGATCGAAACAACTTTCTAGGAGGTGCAGCATTTGGATCCCAGTGACAAACAGAAGGAGCAGGGCAATGAAACGATTGGCAGCAATTCAAGGCGCAAGTTTTTAGTCAATACGGGTTACGCCCTAGGCGGAATAGTCGTAGGCGGAGCGCTCGGCTCGTTAATCAACAAAAAGCCTGCTAAAAAGACGGAGCCCTTGGCACCTGATAAGAATAAGGCTGCTGAGCCAAAAAACTACAACCGCGCGCTAATGTATCTTACTCAAGACCAGTTTCGGATCGTCGAGAGTGCTACTGAGAGAATCTTTCCCGAGGATGAGAATGGTCCTGGCGCCAAATCGCTGGGGGTCGCTTTTTTCATCGATCATCAGTTAGCTGGGGATTGGGGCTTCAACGGGCGTGATTATATGACTCCCCCATTCTTTACAGGTGAAAAGGAACAGGGCTACCAAGGACGCCTGAAACGCAAGGAAATTTTTGATATAGGGCTGCGTGAGTTAGACAATTATGGCTTGACCCAATACCAGAAGAGCTTCCCTGAATTGACTCCTGAGCAGCAGGATGAGGTTCTTAAAGCCTTCGACACGGACGCTGTAAAGCTGACGACCATTTCCGCGAGCGGTTTCTTCCGAATGCTGCGCAGCAGTACGCTTGAAGGAGCCTACAGCGACCCGTTGTATGGCGGTAATTTAGACATGAACGGATGGCGAATGAAAAACTACCCAGGGAATCAAGCGAGTTATACAGACGTCATCGACAAGGACTTTAGTGCAATCGCACCAAGCAGTTTGCAAGACCATTTGGTAACACATTAGCGAAGCGGAGGGTATTATGGCCAAAACATTACCAAAAACCGATGTAGTCATCGTAGGTGTCGGCTGGGCTGGGGGCATCATAGCTGCCGAGCTAACGAAGAGCGGATTAAATGTCGTCGGATTAGAGCGCGGGAAAGAACGGAAAACTGAGGATTATTACATGGTGCATGATGAGCTGCGTTATGCACTTCGCTTCGAAATGATGCAGGATTTATCTAAGGAAACGATCACATTCCGCAGCACTGAGAAAATTCGAGCATTACCGATGCGGCAATACGGCTCATTTCTGATTGGTGACGGACTTGGTGGAGCCGGCGTCCATTGGAATGGGCAAACGTATCGTTTTTTGCCCTATGATTTCGAAATCCGCAGCAAAACGATTGAGAAATATGGAAAGAACAAAATTCCCGCTGACATGACTATTCAGGATTGGGGAATAACCTACGACCAGCTCGAGCCCTATTACGACAAATTCGAGGTGATGGCTGGTATTTCGGGCGAGGTTAATCCGCTTGGCGGCAAGCGAAGCAAGCCTTATCCAACCGTGCCCATGAAAAAATCACCTGCCATGCAGCTTTTCAATGACGCAACTACACGTATGAAGCTGCATCCCTATATGATGCCTTCAGCCAACCTGTCGGAAAATTATACAAATCCCGATGGAATCTCCCGAGCTGCATGCCAATATTGCGGATATTGCGAGCGATTTGGCTGCGAGTATGGGGCCAAAGCCGATCCGGTTGTTACCGTTATTCCGGTTGCCAATAAAACAGGAAAGTTCGAAATCCGTACCCATTCCAACGTTCGTCGTATTTTACATAAGGGCGGCAAAGCGACCGGAGTCATGTATACCGACGTAACGACTGGCGAAGAAATTATTCAGCCAGCAGATATCGTCGTCATGACGAGCTACGTATTCAACAATGTCCGTCTACTTCTTATGTCAGATCTAGGTAAGCCTTACGATTCATCGTCAGGAAAAGGGGTTATCGGACGAAACTACGCTTATCAGGTCTCAAAGGGCAGTGCTATTGGCTTTTTCGAGAATCAACAATTCAATACATATGCAGGTGCTGGTGCACTTGGCGTTTCGATCGACGACTTCAACGGTGACAACTTCGACCATTCCGATCTAAAATTTCTCCATGGCGGCGTAATCGCGTTAACTCAGAGTGGTTCTCGCCCCATTCAGAACAACCCGACACCCTCTGACACAGCACCCTGGGGAGCTGATTTCAAGGCAAAATCGGTGAAATATGCAAATCGAGCACTATCTGTAGGTACGCAAGGGGCGTCCATGTCATTCAAGCATCATTTTCTCGATTTAGATACCACCTACAAGGATGTCTACGGTGATCCGCTGATCCGTATCACTTTCGATTTTGAAGAGCAGGATCGCGAGATGGCGAAGTACTTAGCGGAGCAGTGTATGAATATTGTGAAGGAAATGGGCGCGGATAAGGTAGATTATTTGAAGAAGCTCGGTCCCTATGAAATTACAACTTATCAATCCACACATAACACCGGAGGCGTTATAATGGGTTCAGATCCGGCAACGTCGGCGGTTAATACCTATAGTCAAATGTGGGATGCGCATAACGTTTTTGTTGTTGGTGCAAGTTCATTTCCGCAAAATGCCGGATACAACCCGACGACCACAGTTGGGGCACTTGCCTACCGAGCTGCCGAAGGAATCTTGAAATATAGAGATAAGGCCGGCTTGCTGGTCTGATCGTACTAGCTGTCCTATCTCTCCTAGCTGCTCAAAAATCGCACAAAAGGCCGCTCCCGAAATATTTCGGAAACGGCCTTTTATTTTTCTTTCTATACCGTAAACTAACTCAGCTTCTTCACGTCATCCTTGTTTTCCGTAGAAGTGCTGGTTTGCTCCTCATCTACGATACCCCGCGTCGAGCTGCGGAATTCACGCAGTGTATCACCAAATGCCCTGCCGAGCATGGGAAGCTTGGCTGGCCCAAACACGATGAGCGCAATAAACAGAATAATAATTAATCCTGAAACGCCAATGTTGTTAAACATATGCAAATCTCCTTTTTCGTTCAAGTAGGTGAAGGCATTGCGGCAAGCCGTTTGGCGTACCGGTGTGAGATGAGTACACTGATCTCAAAGAGAAGCAGCAGCGGAACCGTCACAGACAGGTGAGAGACGAAATCCGGCGGAGAAATACAAGCCCCGACAACAGCTAGACTAACATAAGCGTATTTACGTGAAACCTTCAAACGCTCAGGAGTGAGCAGCCCGATCTTCGTCAGGAAAAGGATGACAAGCGGCATTTCGAAGGCAACCCCTAGCGGGAACACGACACTGAACAGAAAGGAAAAATACCGATCTATGCCATAAGTCTCAACAGCGCCAATTGTATGGTTCATTTCAATCATGAACCCAAGCATCATAGGAAAGACGAGAAAGTAGCTGAACGAGACACCTGCAAGAAATAAGAGGAAGGATACCGGCACATAAGCCAGTGTTCCTTTTGCTTCTATTTCCGTTAAGCCAGGCCGCACAAATGYCCAGGTTTGATATAGCACTACAGGCAGCGTGAACAGAATAGCGAACAGAAAGGCGCAGCGCAAGTAGATAAACAAACCATCCGTGAACGAGAATACATTCCATTCCACCGATTGAGCGGTCAAGCCGGACTTTATATACCGCAGTATACCTGGGGAAACGTAAAGCCCACCACTCATAGCAACAATAAAACAAAAGAATACAATGAGCAGTCTTTTACGCAGCTCAGTCAAGTGGTTAACCAGATCCTCCTGAATATTCAAAAAACCACCTCGCATTACATGCATTCTACTGTAAATTCAACCCTTACATTTTTATAGAATAACCAGTTCACCTCCTGTTATGCGTTGTCATTCCTATACTCAAAATCTTTAGAAAACACTGAATAGACCTTAAAATTTAGGGAAACCTATCCGCGAATCTCTAACTCTCTAACTATGTACAGCCGCTGAACATGAAAAGAGCAATCCCCACTTTTTCCAATGAGGGATTGCTCTTTTTGAAGAATAGAATCTGACTTGGTATGAAACATCATTGTTCTGATTGGTCTGTTTGATCCAAACTTTTCAGCTATATTCTTCGCTTTCCCTCAAGATCCATTGATCTTGTCCTGACCTTTGGCAGTCCTTTTTGGAGAAAACGCATTATTTCAAGCCCGTATTGGCAATGCCTTCAATAAACTTGTTCTGAGCCAGGAAGAAAACGACCAGAATCGGGACAGTTGCTATTGTCGAAGCGGCAAGCAGCAGCGGCCAGTCCACGCCGGCATCCGTAGTCAGCAGCGATAAGCCGATCGGCAGAGTGAACAATTCCTTCGTATTTAAATAAATAAGCGGTTCAAAAAACTCGTTCCAGCTATTCATGAATGTAAAGATGCTTACGGTTGCCAATGCGGGCGTGGAGATCGGGAGCATAATCGACCTGAACGTGCGCCACGGCGAACACCCGTCCATTTTGGCTGCTTCATCCAGTTCAATAGGAACTGTAATTAGAAACTGACGTACGAGAAATACGCCGAACATCCCTCCCGCTCCAAGCATTGGTGGAAGAATCAGAGGAATATGTGTATCGATGAATCCGAGCTTTGACATCCAGCTGAATAAAGGAATGGCCGTAACTTCCGTAGGAATCATCATCCCGCTGAGCAGGAACAGAAAGATCGCGTTTTTGAATGGAAAGTGTAATCTGGCAAACGCATAGCCTGCCAATGCGGACAAGAAACAAGTGCCTGCTGTGACGAGCACCGCGATATACATACTATTAAAAAAGTAGAGATGAAACGGCATTTCCGTAAACACGCGAATATAATTGATCCATTCCCAAGCTTCGGGTATCCACTGGGGCGGAAATAGAAACACGTCGGATTCCGTCTTCAAGGATGTGCTGACCATCCAAAAAAAAGGGAACAACACGATGAAGGAAACGATTGTTAGAACCAGATAGGATGCAAGGCTGGATGTTATCTTTTTATTGTTCATAATGTACCCATCTCTTTCTCAGTTTCCACTGTATCAAAGTCAGAACCAGGATAATGCTGAACAAAATAAATGCCWGTGCCGATGCATAACCGAATTCGTAGGAGCGGAACGCTTGTTTGAAAATGTAGAAGACCATCACATACGTGCTTGTTCCCGGCCCTCCGCCTGTCATTACATAGATTTGTCCGAACACTTTAAGAGAACCGATAACGGTTATTATCGTTACCATGAATACGGCTGGCGTAATCATTGGCAATGTAATGGATTTAAAGGTTTCCCAGCGCGAAGCCCCGTCAATTTTGGAAGCCTCGTAATAATCCTTCGGCACATCGTGCAGAGCGGCCAGGAAGATGACCATGTTCATGCCCACGCCTTTAAGCGTACTGACCACTATAACGGTAGGCATCGTCCAAATTTCCGAGAAAAGCCAGGAAATCTCCGTTCCGCCAAACGTTCGGATCAGCAGATTGACTAATCCGCCGTCCGTAGAGAAAATAAACTTCCATACGATCCCCCAAACCACGAGGGAAACGACTACCGGCGTAAAGATCGCGGTCCGAAACAAGCCGATGCCCCATATTTTCCGTTTCAACAGCATGGCCAGCGAAAGCGATAAAACAATGTTCAGCGGGACCAAGCCCGCAGAGAAATATACGGTATTCACGACCGTATCCCAGAAGACGGGATCATCGCGCATGGCGTAAATATAGTTATCCAAACCAATATACGCTGTATTTCCAAATAACGACCAATTCGTAAAGCTCATCACGAAAGCGTAAACGATCGGGCCAAACAGAAAGATTAAATATCCCGCCACAATAGGCAGTATAAACAAATATCCCATCCACATTTCTTTTGATTTCATAGTTGCTAAACCTGCTGACTTACCTCCGGCCATTCGCGCCTACCTCCTGTTGTGAATATGACGCAACCCTCCCTTTAAAATACGAGATCGCCCTATTGTTCATATGGCGATCTCGCAATGCTCCATCGTTCTGGAGGGTTATTTCAATAGAGGATTAATGCTGTCTTCCATAATTTTCAACGCTTGCTCGGTTGTCGCGGAACCGAGCAAAATCGCGTCCATGTTTAATGTCACCTGCTCGTCAATCTTGACCCAGTTCGGATGGGAAGGTCGGATTATACCTTCGGCCAACCGATCGTACGCAGCTAATTTCATCGTTTCAACAGTCGGGAACGGGAACTTGTTCAGATACTCATCGGAGTACAGGACAGACTCTCTCTGCGGCACAAAAAACTGGGCTACTTTAGCTGCATTTTCCTTATTACTTATAAATTTTAAATATTCCAATGCCTCTTTCGGATACTCTGCGTCTTTGAAGATCGAATAGCCTGCAAAGCCGATAGGCACCTTGACGCCATGGTCGCCTTTCGGAAGCGGAGCAATATCCCATTCGAAATCGACTTTGTCACGGTAAGCGCTTGTACGGGTAACGTTCTCAATCGCCATACCAAGCTTACCTGTATCGAAAGTTAACTGCTCGCCGATGCTTGGATGCGCTTTCTTATCGAGCAGTCCTTTAAAAAGATTGATCGCTTTGGCCGTCTCCGGCGTGTTCATAGCGAATTGCGTTGTGTCTTCGTTGAAGATTTCGCCGCCCATCGCCCAAATCAATGGAATCAGATTGTCGGACCAGTTGGAGGAATTTTGTATGAACTTTACGCCATATACCCCTTCCTTCGGTTTGGAGATCGCTTCGGACGCTTTGACCATCTCATCGTAAGTCCAGTTGCCTTCTTCATAAAGCTGCATTGGCGACTTCAATCCATTCGCTTCAAACAGATTTTTATTGTAGAAAACGACCTGAGGCGGCGTAGAGAATGGAATGCCGTACAGTTTGCCGTCCTTTTCAAATGCAGTGAGCGTGGATGGTAGTATATCATCGAACGCATAAGCCGCATCCTCTTTCACGGACGAAATATCCAGCAGCTGGCCCCCATTCATAAATTGCGGAATCATGCGCTCTGAGATCCATACGATATCAGGCGAGGTTTTGGTCGCTGCCATGATCGCCAGTTTCTGCTGGTAGTCCGCCCACGGAATCACGGAAGTTTTGACTGTCACATTCGGATGGAGCTTATTGTATTCCACAGCAAGCTCGTCATACAACGCCACCTGGGCATCGCTGCCCCAAACGGACATCTCAAGCTCCACAGGATCTTTTGACTCAGCAGCCACTTCCGCACTCGGCGTATTGTTCGCATTTTCCTTGTTTGCCTTTGAGGCGTCATTATTGTTATTTCCTTTTCCTCCGCATGCGCTCAGCAAGCCGAGCAGCAATACAATAGACAGCAAGACTAGCCCGTATTTCTTCATTTTTATGCCCCTCTCAATGTATGTAATCGCTTTCTATTACTAGTATAGATTTGATGGCTTCCAGAAAATATAACACGAAATCGAGAAAAACTATGTAAATTCGAGTACTTTAATAGAACCAGCTGTATAACAGAACTTCGGCCTAAGCCCGCGTGACAAGGACTTAGGCCGAGATGGTTCCTAATCGTTGACGAAGCCGACAAACACCTCATTGATTCTGGCCATCATATCATTCGAATTGCCATTGCCCCATGACGGACGGACAAAATGGAAGCGCAAGGCAGTCGTCACGACGGGGTTTTCCAAATTCAACGTCGTATACTGACCCAAAAAAGCGTCCTGATCATTATCTCGGACTTCGGCTATCGTCTTCCATTCTCCGTCTTCCAAGATCTGCAGATCAAAATCTCTGACATGCCAGTTGGCCGAACCTATAACCGACACATGTCCGCTCCATAGCTTCACTTGGTTGATCGTTTGCTCCGTTGTCCAGTCCAGCATCAGATAAGGCGTTTGGGAGCCGTTTGATATCCACCGGGTTTCCAAGCTTCCGTCAAGCACTCTATCTTTTGTATTTGTACCCAGCGTGGAGTCGACTGACAACTGAGCAATAATCACCAGATTATTGGTTACATTAAGAACGAACGTTCCAGTGCGAGCAACGCCATCCAAGACGACAGTTGCCTRCAATGTTGCTTCTCCAGCTTGAAGCGCGGTAACCACGCCCGTATTATCAACAGTCACTAGATCCGGCGTCAGACTTATGAAAGATATGTCCGCATTTTCCAACGAAACGTCCGATCCTGTATTGTATGTGCCGGTCACATGCAGTTGGGTAGTCATGCCCGGCACCAGCTGCGAACGATCCGCCGTTACCGCTACGGCCGCAAGTTCGACGGGAGGGTAAGTTTCAACCCGCAGGTAAGGCCTATAGCTGGAGTCGGATCCATTGTATAGATGCGTCAAGTAACCGGTTTGATCGGCATTCTGGGCATAAGCAAGCGATATCGTCCGATCGCCATCCAGACGTTCTTGCACGAGCACAGTCGCATCGAATACATACCAGTCGTACTTGCCTTTATTATTCAGCTGCACAGTCGAGAGCTTCTGACCAAGCTCTGGCGGAGACTGGTACGTATTCCATTGCATTGTATCACTGTCCCAGTCATTGCTATCCACTGCATAGAGAGAAGTTGCAGCTCCCGTCTCTCCAGCAGGGCTCTCCAGCGCTTGTCCATACACGTAGAGCCATGCGGTAGCCAGCTTGCCTTCAATGGAATTCAGATCGAATTGCTGATAGCTTCTCACCGATTCGCTACCTTTTCCGCCTTTAATCTGTAAGAGATTCGCAACCGGGGCGTTCTGAGCATTTTGCTGTACGCTTGCCGCCCTGGTTGCCGGTATCAGTTCGGAAACCACCACTTGATTCTCATAATCCATCCCGGTATTTCCGCTGATCTCATTGCCGAAGAGAAGAATATTCGTGCCGTGTGAGATCATTACGCCATTCGTATTCCCCGTAACATGATTGTCCTGAATGACAATATTCTCGGGTATGCCTGCGCCGTTCCCAGCGTTGGTCGGATCGCCGTCGTCTTTCATGGCAATTATACCCCAGAAGTCGGATGCCGTATTGTTCACGATCTGATTGCCCTTCACAATCGTTCCGGGCGCATTTTTCAGACGTATTCCCTGGCTCCCCGCGTTCGTAAATCCGGTAATGGTATTATTCTCGATAATTGTATCGGGAGATCCCAAATACACCTGTACCCCATACCGTTTCACATTCTCGATTAAATTGTTATGAATGTAATTGCCTGGTCCAGCGGCATCATGCGTAGCGCCCGGATTGCCGACGCCGACAGCCGCTTCGCCGCCGCCAACGATATGGTTATCGCTTACTTCATTCATATACTCGTCTTCTCCGTGGAAATCGATAGCGTCTAATGCCGAGTTCAAGTAGTAGTTGTTTTCTATGAGATTGTTATGTGTATAAGAATGCGCCATCGTTCCGTGACGCAGATAGGGACCGATAAACTCGTTGTTGCGAACGACATTGAAACGAGAGTCGTCCTCTCTGCCTAGTCGGCTTTCCTTAGACTTGCCTTCGATGGAAACGCCGTATCCGTTTCCGCCCTCGGCTAAGTCCGTCGCGTTGCGAAAAAGCGAATTTTCCACGATAACATCATGACTGTTCGTTATTACAACGCCGATCCGTTGAAACTTCTCGATCGTCAGTCCGTCCAGCGTAATGTTATAGGACGGTTTGCCGGAAGAGGAGGTAATCATGATCACTTGCTTAGGTCCGCCCCGATCCGGATTCGCAACCGACGTATTTGTTGAATAATTTAAGTCCCAGCTGGACGTAATCGTCATATTGCTGATCTTAATATTGTTTTTTCCGGCCATGCGGAATACGATGCCTTCAACCGTAGCATATTCTTTCTGTTCGTTAGCATGGTCGGAGACCAGCAGAACGCCAGCCTGGCTCTCGCCGCGCACCTGCACGCCGGATTTCATAATGAAATGGGTAACTCCATCCTTATCTGTGCTCGTTAATTGATAGTGTCCGTTCGGAATATACACTTCGTCCCCAATCGCAGCTGCAGCCAGTGCAGCCCGGATAGCTTGAGCGTCATCTAATCCGTTGTCGGCAGGATCGGCGCCGAAGTCCAGGACATTATACGTAGAGCCGGTCACTGTCTGAGCCTCATGCGGCACATGTGGAGTGCCATCCGCATAATAGAGACCTGCCTTTGTCGGAATTGGGGAATCTGGATCCGGTCCCGTTGGCGGAATCTCCACTTCACTTAATATAAACCCGTCCACATGGGGAGGGTAAACCTGAATTTCCGAAATGCTTGTCCATTCGCTTACTCCGCGCCCGACAACCCGTACATAACGGGCGGAGACGGTTTCAAAACCAAAGGCTTCAACCTGGATCGTCGTGCCGCTGCTGTCGCCGCTGTATACGCGGGTCCAGTTGGTCTGGTCGTTCGAAACCTCGATATCAATGGTCTTGCTGCGATTGTCTCCTCGGTAGAAAGCGACTCCCAGATAAGAAATCAGCTGTTCCGATCCCAGATCCAGTTCGATCCATTGCCCGTCATCATACGCCGACCACCTTGTCTGAATATCGCTATCAATGACATATTCCGGAATATTGGAATCGCTGCCGCTGGCCCGATAACCCGCGATCGTTAGCGGGGTTGCTGAATCTCCGCTAAGTGCCGGTGTGGATACGATCACCTCATTAAAGGAGTACGCCGTCTCCGGAGTCAAATTGCGCGCCGTGGCGCTCCAGGTGTCCATATCGGAATCGAGAACAAACTCATCCGGAGCGCCGTTCTCGAATTCCTCGAATATGATTCGGTTTGCAGACTCCGCATCGGCTTCGGCCTGCACGCGGCTCGAGCCCATCAAACCCATGAACAGCATACTCAGGATTAATAATAACACTGTAGATCTTTTTGTAAGACTAGTCATTATCCATCACATCCTTTTTTTCATGTTATTTCATTTGTTCTTCTCTTGCAGTTGATTTGTAAGCGCTACCATCACAACCCAACCCAAGCTTTCACTTACACCTCCCGAACATCCGAATGTAATCATTCTGTCGCAATACATAAAGTCTCTGCACCAATTGGAAGCGCTTAACAATAAGTATACAAGTCAGCCTATCAGTGAAAAACAACGATTTTTCGAGAAAAACTACGATATTCATAGCATTTGTTTTGTTTTGTGCTCAATGATCTGACCGCCCTTAACCCAGCGGCCTTTTTCTATATTCAGTAGGCTTCACTCCGCAATGCTGCCGGAACACGGCCATAAAGTGATTGGCGCTGGCATAGCCGCAAAGGTTGGCGATCTCGTATATTTTCAGATGTGTATGGGTCAACAGCTCCCTGGCCTTACTCATCCGGCAGGCCGTCACATAATCAGAATAATTTTGTCCGGTCTTCACTTTAAATAACGTAGATAAATATTGATGATTCAAATGTACCTGCTCCGCGATGAATTGAAGTGAAACATCCTGATCCAGACAAGAGACGACTAGTTCCTTCACTCTTCGAATCGTCAGATCTTCATGGGCCGCTTCGGCGTTAGGCGTCTCTACCGCCCGCTCGCGGTCCAGCCGCGCTTTCAAATTCAATAGAAAATGGGAAAGCTCAATCCGGTCCACCGGCTTCAGGATGTAATCCGACGCATTGTGACGCATCGCCGCCTTGGCATAAGTAAAATCTTCATGCCCGCTGATGATTAATACGGGAAGGTCGGGATACAGCCCCCGGACATGCCGCAATAACTCGATTCCGTTCATCTGGGGCATACGGATATCCGTAATCAGCAAATCTACCGATTGCATTCTGAGAAACTCCAGCGCAGCGAAACCGTGCTCCGCTTCTGCGGTTACCTTGTAGCTGCCGATCACTTCCTCGATCATTTTCTTTAACCCTTCTTGAATTTTCTTCTCGTCTTCTACCAGCATCACATTGTACATTCCAATTCCCCCCATCGTAATGGCAGCCGGATTCTCCATAGTGTTCCGGAAGCCTCATCGCTCACCACGCTTAAGCCGTATTCCACGCCATAAAGCAGTTGAATGCGATGGTGAATATTTTTGATGGCATAGCCTTTAAGCGTATCTCCAAACTTTGGACGGCTGCCGTCCCGCTCCGGCTTGCACAACATCTGCTCTCGAACCTCATATAAACGTTGCGGCGGCATCCCCACCCCATTATCCTGTACAGTCAGGAGCAAATCCTGATCCAGCACGGATGCCCTGATCGTTATCGTTAATCCGCTATTCCCCATTCCGTGCTCTAATGCATTCTCAACCAGCGGCTGAAGCAGCAGCTTTGGTACAAGACAAGATTCGAAGGACGGATCCACATACATTTTCGAACTCAGCTTCTCGCTATGCCTGGATAACTGAATTTGCAAATAAGCGTTAACGAACCGTATCTCCTCCTTCAATTGCACCGGCCGTTCCTGCTTGTCAACCGTGTATCTCAGCATTTTTCCCAAGCTGGCAACAATGTCGCTGATTTCGAGATTTCTCTCCTTCAGCGCCTGCATGCTTACCAATTCCAACGTGTTGTACAGAAAATGTGGATTAATCTGGCTTTGCAAAGCCGACAGCTCGGCTTCGCGTTCGCGCAGTTTCGTTTCATATACCTCCTTGACCAGCCGCTCCACTTCCGTCACCATCAGATTGAAACCCTGGGCCAATTGCCCGATTTCATCGCGATTCATCAAGCTTAAATCTGCCCGTTCGCTGAAAGCCCCGTCCTTTACCCGCCGCATGCGCGACTGAAGATAACGGATCGGCCTGACCAGCCGCTCTGACGTAATGATCGCAAGCAAATAGGCAATGATAAGCGATATGACTGAAATGAGGATCGTAAATCCGACGATTTCCTTGCCGCCCTGTTGCAAATCGGCCATCGGGATAAGTCCGTGAATATTCACTTTCGTTGATTTGGAGTGCATGGTTGTGTACAGATAAGTCTGGCCGTTCCAATCTATCGTTCCGTCCCCCGGACCGGTATCCGGAAAATTAACCGATTCATCCGGAAATAACAGCTCGCCGTTATCCTTTGTCAAGTAAAATTGGCTGTTGTCACTCAACCATACTTCTGACAATAACGCTTCGAGCTCTTTCATGTTAAAATCAATTTTGACGACTCCGATGCTTTGGCCCGTTGCAGGGTGATTCAATGCTCTGGCAGCGGAAATAACCCGCTCCGATCGTTTGTAATAAGTCGTCTCGTGAGGTTCGATAATGACAAGCCTTCCTTCCGCATCCAGCACCTCCTGCATCCAGCTATTCCCTTTCTCGTTCCAATAACGCTGCGTCAGTTTTTCTTCGACGCTGTACATAATGCCGTCGCGGGTGAAAAAGATCATTMGTTCAATTCCGGGCTGGTCCAATGTGAGCGAAGACGCTACTCTTGCCATTTTGGTAATTTCCGCCGATGGAATAAGCTTCTCTTCGCCTAGTTCTTCATAACTGTGCTTCTCCAAAATACGCAGCACGTCTTCGTTATACAAGGGAGCCACAGTTATTCTGTCCGCGTCTTTTATCGTATTTTCCAAATTAATTTTCACTTGATTCATAATTTGCATAGAGTACGCCCTGGAGTTTTTTTCGGTTTCCTCCGCAAATTTATTGTAAGTGCTGATTCCGCTTATCAGGAATGGAATGGTGATAAGCAGAACGAACATGGTAATAAATTTGGCTCGTATCGAAATATACCGCTTCATTTCACCAATTCCTCCTGACAGATAGTAAGCGCAAACACATGGTGAAAAAGGCCGCTCATCCGGTAGAATGTTTGTTTTTCAACAAACTTCCGATACGAGGCGACCTAATGAAAAAGTCTAACATGTTCCAATTATTTCTTCAATTGAATTTGGCAGTTATCTCGCTGGCGGATACGCGCTATACAGTCTGCCCGCTGCGCAGCAGCGCGCCGTTATGAACTAGCCGCTCCTGCAGCTGTCCAATGTCTATTTTTCCCGGTGATATACCCTGCTCCCATGCAATTGCTGCCGCCGTACCCGCAGCCTGTCCCGTCGCCATGCAGCTAGGTGTCAGACGCGTTGTTGCCAGCGCCTCATGCGTCGTCGAGATGCAGCGGCCTGCCACGAGCAGATTGTCAATCCGCTTCGGCAGCAAACAGCGGTAAGGAATATCGTATGCCCCGTCTCCCTGGACCCATGCGGCCTGTACGCCCTTGCCGGACGGATCGTGAATGTCGATGGGATAGCCGCTTCGTGCAATGCAATCGTCGAACGCGCGTCCTTCTACAACATCCTGTACCTGGAGTGAATAGCAGCCGTCTATTCTTCGGCTCTCGCGTATGCCGATTTGCGCTCCGACCGAAGAGATAGAAGCGTTCTCGAAGCCTGGCAAGCAGCGGGTCATGAAATCCGCGACCATGCGCACCTGCTTCCTACCCTGCACCTCTCCTTCCGTCAAATCCTCCAGTTCAGTTCCGTCCAGCCCTTGAACACGAGTCGTATTGACAAGCACCTCGTCCGGTCCCGGACCTGTGAAGAACAGGACCTGGTCTCTGTTAATGGGCAAGTCAGCCTCCTTCCAATGCTTGAAGTAACCCAATACGCCGGATAATGGCAGTTCCTCCAGCTCATCGAAAGGCGTCTTCTTGTAAAACTCGTCCGGATGCTCGATCATATACCGTTTTACCTTCGCCAGATCAACGCCTCTCATTCGGAACTTCATCGTCATCGGCTGCGTCAAATTGTCGCTGTCGCGTCCCTGCAAGCACGGCGCGCCTGACAGATAGGCCAGATCGGCGTCCCCTGTAGCATCGATGAACTGCTTCGCCGAAATTTCGTATTTCCCGGACTTGGTAGCCAATCGTACCGTTTCAATGAGGCCGTCCCTGGTCTGCACTTCGTCCATGAAGCTGTGCAGCAGCACCTTCACGCCCGCCTCGCGCAGCATATCGATGATTAACACCTTATACACTTCAGGATCATAAGGGGTGATCGTCTTTACAAAACCTACCGTATCGCGAACGTGACCGGGCGAAGCTCCCTCGGCCATCAAGCGGTCTACAATTTCCTGCGCCGTTCCGGCAATGACCTGCTTTCCATCCATCGTGTGAAAGGTCATCCATGGATAGACCAGAGCTATAGTCGACATGCCGCCAAGAAAACCGTATCGTTCAATCAGCAGCGTTCGCGCCCCGCTTCTTCCAGCTGCCAGCGCCGCATTGATCCCCGCCGGCCCTCCGCCGCATACTACAATATCCGTCTCTATTTTTCTCATGCTTAACCCCTCCTCTGAAAGTATTTTCATTATAGGAGCCGGGGGACTTCTAAAGTAGTTTAACTTTAGTTTAAAATRGAGCTGTCAAGCGTTAGCGTGGACGATAGCTTTACGTTCGCATCCCCTAACCACACGGAGAAATGAGGAAGGCGGTTTTGAAATTGGGGACTCGTAAATCGATTACTCTGCACGATCTTTCCAAAGAACTTGGTCTTTCGATTCAGACCATATCCAAAGCGCTGAGCGGACGAGCCGGCATGTCCGAGGAAACGCGGAGCCGTATTACCCGAACAGCCTTCATACGCGGCTATTTGACTGTATCTCAGGCACGTGAGATGGTCAGCCGCGGCATCACGCCCTATCCTACCTTCCAATTTCGATTTGTATTGATACAATCCCGGCAATCTATGAATTACAACATATTGTTGACAGAGGGGTTAAGAGAGAGGCTCGATCAATTGGAGCATCGACTGGAATGCTATGTGCTGGATGAGGATGTGCCGGATCACGCATTCTCGGGCTGGATGGAGCAGCGCAATTTGCCGACGGCGGACGGTCTGTTCATTGCCCCTCGGCTGCTCTCAGACTCCACGGAACGCAAGCTGTTCGAGCTGCCTTTACCCAAGGTGCTGATTAATTATCCGAGACCGCTTTCCCGAATCGACAGCGTAATCTGGGATGTGTTCGAAGCCGTCTGCATGGCCGTGGACCGGCTCGCGCAGCTTGGCCATACCCGTATTATGTACGTAGGAGATATTCACAGCCAGCGAGGGTATACAAGAAGATGGCAGGCGTTTGAGGAAATGATGAGTGAGCTTCAGTTGGATCATGACGCAGAACTGCAAATAACCGACGTTTGGGACGAGTGCATGCTGATCGAAAAGCTGCGCAGCGGCCAACCAACAGCAATCATTGCCGGCATCGATGAAGATATCGTAAGGCTGTACGACAACCTTACCTCCCTCGGCTATCGCATCCCGGAGGACATCTCCCTAGTCGGCTTGGCCAACGGACCGGTGGCGGCGCTGCCGCATTTAAGCCGCCCCCAGCTTCTAATCAGGGAGACCGGATATAAAGCGGCTGACAAAATGCTGTGGCGCCTCGCCAACCAGAGCGAGCCCTGCGAGCATATCCGTATTGCCGGCCTTTTCCATAACGGGCAAACCATCCGGAGCTTCAACTGAGAAGCGCCGGATGGTTTGATGTTCGGACGAGCTGTCCTCTCTCTACAAAAAAAGTCAGCAAAGCTATTCCGATTGTTCGATTCGCGGCTCACTGAGGTGCGCCTTTTCGGCAGTCGCGTTCTCAGGCTTCACCGAACAGATTCGGTTGCAGATTTGACATTAAATGATATAGATTGGTAAAGCTAGTTTGCACGCAGCCCATCGGTTCTGTTCTGCAAACATCCTGTTCTACTACGTACCACTCGACTCCGTTCTCCTCTCCCCAGCGAATAATCGGTTCGAATTCAATCAATCCTGTACCGATTTCCGCAAATGCCTGCTCACCGTCTGCGGTCATATCCTTCATATGGACAATCGGCATCCTGTCCGCATATGGCTTGAAGAATGATGCTGGCTCAAAACCACCCTTCTGAAGCCAGTATACATCCAGCTCTGCGAGGATTTCATTGTCTACAGCAGCCTCAAGCAAGTACGAAAGCGCGTCCTGCCCCTCTATCACCGTTTCAAATTCAAAAGCATGATTGTGATAGCTGATTCGAAAACCTTCGCCCTTCAGCTGCTTCGCAATACCGTTCAAATCTTTCTTCAGTTGTTTATATCCGCCTTCATTTCGCAGCTCAGAGGGAATACTCGGGCAAATAATATCCCGTGTGCCGAACAATCTGGCATCCGAGACCACTTTGCCTGTGTTCGCAACAATGTCATGGAAACCAACATGCATACCCGCGGTCTTCAATCCAACTTCGTCCAAAACCGCTTTGAGTTCCTGCGGATCATAGCCTTGAAAACCCGCAAACTGTACACCGCCATAGCCAATTTGACTTATTTCACGAAGAACTCCCGGGAAATCTGCTTGGCATTCCTCGCGAAGCGTATACAATTGAACCGCAATCTTATCCTTCAACAAACTACCATCTCCCTTCACTTAATTAATCCCCAGTATAGTGACAACTGATTTAGAAGTGAATATCCGATTCTCTGCTTGTTGACTTATTTTGCAACATTTATGATAGTAGAAATAGTTTACTCACTTGGAGGTGGCAGCAAATAATGAACGCATCGTGGATCGATTGCCTGTTGATCGGTTATTCTCATCACACTTCTCCATTCACCGGCTCCTTGCAAAAGGGCACAGCCGACAATCGCTTGCTCCTGCGCTTCCAGGTAAAAGGGACATGCCATGTCGAGATTAACGATGAGACTCATGTTGTGCAGCCCGGCGATCTGATCATCCGCAAGCCAGGGGAATACTACCGGTTAGTGGTTGAGGCAGATAAAGACGCCGACGCCTCTCAGCCAATTGAGAGCGCCGATTACTACTTATCCTGCAGCGGAGCATGGGTTCAGCAGTGGTGCAGCCGGAACGATTTTCCAAGCAAGGTACATCTGGATACGGCGGAAGACTTCTTGGCATTGTGGAGAAAACTGATCTATGAGAAGCGGAATATTCACGGGGATAATACGGAAATGATGGACGCTTTGATCAAAGTTTTATGTCTAACTATCGAGAGGCATGTAAGGATGCAGACGGCGGCGGCCTCCAAGCCGGAGCTCAACATTCCTTACAAAATGAAGCAGTATTTGGAGAAGCATGCTACCGAGCCACTGACGCTGACCCATATCGCCGAACGTTATGGCATTAGCGTATCGACAGCCTCCCACTTGTTCAAGCAAGCGTTCGGGCAATCTCCAATTCGTTATGTCATCGAGATCAGGCTGTCTATTGCCTCGGAGAAAATTCTGTACAGCGACATGAAACTGGAGGATATCGCCGAAGCCTCCGGGTTTCACAGCTACCCTTATTTCAGTCGCGCCTTCCGGGCTCATTTTCACGCCAGTCCAAGCAAATACCGCGTTCGGAACCAGCTTCGCAAGGTAGAGAATCCTTAATTGGAACGAAGCATCTTATTATATTACCGCTGCTCTCCGCTACAGTCTCAGGCGGTATTGATGCGGAGAAACGCCCATAATCCGTTTGAACAGGCTAATAAAATAAGAGGTGCTCGTAAACCCTACCTGCTCACCGATCACTTCTACGGATTTGTTCGTCGTTTGAAGCAAACTGCAAGCCTGCTGCATTCTGCGGGCTGTCAAATAGCCCGTAATGCTGCTACCCGTCTCTTGCCGAAACAGCCGGGACAAATAAGATTTTGACATATGGAGCTCGTCCGCAAGCAGCTCCAGCTGAAAGGGCTCCCCGTAATGATTTTCAATCCATGCCATAACATGTTCCGATTGGCGAATCGGCTTCATATGCTCCTCCTGCTTGGGCCCCGGAATAACCTTTCGTTTAATTAACGACAACATGTTTAACAAATAAAGCGCGCTCTGCTCGTCCTTGCTGCTGGCGGAGGAAGCGAGCAAGCTATTCTGGAATGCGGAGCAAGCTGCATTCAACTCTTCATTGCAATCGATCATATCTATGCCCTGCAAAGAGATAAGCCCTTGAAGCATTCGTTTATAGACATCATAAAGAGCCGGAAACGTCCTTAAGTAGCCCTTCATAAATACAGGGTCGAAATGAAAGACGCTGCGTTCATACGGCCGGCTTTCATCCACTTCCGCATAAACACTATGCAACTGATAGGGTTTGAAATAAAACAGCATGCCGGGCTTAAGCTCGTACGTCTTCTGATTGACGGTAACCGAGCCGTGTCCCTGATGCACAGCCAGCACCTCGAAGCCTCGATGCCAATGGTAATACCCCTCGAAATCTTGCTGCGACCAGTTGCGGTATGACCAAAGAAAAGACAGCCCCCCGTAGTCCATTTCCTGAAACAGCGTCCCCTTCACTGACTGCACCCCTTCATTTCAACAAGTCAACAGAACAACATTTTTAACCATTGTAGCGTAACTTTGCCCATTTGTCAGAGACTATAATGATAGCAAGCAGCTTAACCACAATCACGGGTCAACGAGGAGGCTTACTACAAAATGAATCAGGCATACAAAGAAAAAATATTGGCGCAATTAACCGAAAAGGTAGAGCGCATGATAAACCAAATTGGAGATAAAACGCCACATGTGGCAAAAGCCAACGGCATCTATGACAGCACAGACGATAACTGGTGGACGTCCGGCTTCTGGCCCGGTCTGCTCTGGGTTATGCATGATGCAACAGGGAAAGAGTCATTCAAGGCAGCCGCTTGGGAATGGGACGCCAAGCTGGAGCGCTGCTTCTGCGAGCATCCCGTACAATTGCATCACGATGTCGGCTTTCAGTTTCTGCCGACTGCTGTCATCAAATACGAATTAACGGGCGATCAGGAAGGTCTGCGAATCGGCTTGGAGGCGGCAAACTTCCTCGCGGGCCGCTTCAACGTGAATGGCGAGTTTATTCGTGCGTGGAATGGGCAAGGGGCGCTCGGCTGGGCCATTGTTGATTGCATGATGAATATCCCCCTGTTGTTCTGGGCAAGTCGCACGACCGGCGACCCGCGTTACAAGCATATCGCGATACGTCACGCGGACACCTTCCTCCGTTACGCCATTCGCGAGGACGGCTCGGTATGTCATATTTTATCTTTTGATCCGGAGACAGGCGCGTTTATAGAATCGCTGGGCGGTCAAGGCTTTTCTGGCTCCTCGGCGTGGAGTCGAGGCAATGCCTGGGCGCTTCATGGCCTCGCGATTGCTTATCGATGCACCGGACTTGAGCGTTACTTGCACGCGGCCAAGCGGGTAGCGCATTACTTTGTCGCCGCCTTGCCGGAAGACTATGTGCCGTATTGGGATTTCCGCGTAGAAAACATAGAAAACGAGCCGCGCGATACTTCCGCTGCCGCCATCGCAGCATCCGGTCTGCTCGAACTTGCTGAACTGGTTCCATCCGCGGAACGCCGGATCTATAACGCGGCTGCCGAGAGAATCCTTTATTCACTTAGCGAGAATTATGTGACCTGGGACAATCCGGACCATGAAGCGATTCTTCTCCAAGGCACCGGACATAAGCCTGAGAACGCCAACATCAACGTATCGCTTATATACGGAGACTACTACTTCGTGGAGGCATTCGCCAAGCTTAACGGCTGGAGCCRTCGGATCTTTTAGCCTGCCTCATGCTGTTTATTTTAGAGTCATTTTTTGATCTTTGCCCACTATGCAATACGAAGCATAAGAAAATATAGCCTCCATCACAACTCTCACTGAAGTTTTGGAGGCTTTCTCATTACATATTTGGGATTGTCTCATTAGGTATGGTAAATCATTGTTCAAGCTTATCTGTTTCCTGTACCCTATCTCTCTTCGATGTTGTACTCGGCTTGCTAATCAATTTGCCAAAAAATAAAAACATCGGCGATGTTTCGAGCTCGATCACATTGAATATCTCGGCCCATCCCATAATAACAAGAAACGGAAGAAATCCGATTGCAAAAATTCCGAAGAGAAATCCGACGGAGAGACAACGCACAGCATAACCCCAGGTCATATTCCCATCTCCAATCCTGTTCTTTCTCGCTCTTATTATATGCCTCGAATTCACTGATTTTGACCTGCCTATTCACAAAATCGTTATCCTCGGAATTTAAGGCTTTGGTAAACGATAAACCGCGAATGGTTCCCCAAAACGATAGCCATTGCTTATCAAATCAAGCTCCTTCAAAACCTCTGGTTCAAGCTGCAATGCTATACTTTTTAGGTTTTCTTCAACCTGATGTTCGCTCGTAGCACCTACAATGACGGTTGAGACAACAGGATTTTGCATCAGCCATGCCAGTGAAAGTACGCTCGCCGTGCAACCGAGCTTATTCGCTATTTTGACGACTTCCTCTCCTAATGCAATCGACTTATCATTAATAAATCTACCGAAGTTAGGATCGGTTTGCGCTCTCGAGCCTTCTGGAGCTCTTTCTTGTGAGCTGTATTTCCCCGACAGGATTCCGCCGGCTAATGGGAAGTATGGAATTATGCCGACTCCTTGATCGATACACATCGGAACAAGCTCGTTCTCAGGCGTGCGATCAGCTAGGGAATAGCTGACTTGTGTAGAAACAAACCGATTTAACCCCAGACGATCACTGAGTCCGAGCGCCTTCATCAGCTCCCACGCATAGTAATTTGAAGCGCCGATGTAGCGCACTTTCCCCGAGCGTACCATATCCTCTAGCGTTCGCAATGTTTCCTCAAGAGGAGTATGAGGATCGAATGTATGAATTTGATAAAGGTCGACATAATCTGTTTGTAGTCGTTTAAGACTGCTTTCCAGCTCCGTCTGCAAATGATAGCGGGACGAGCCGCTTTCATTAATCCCCGTCCCCTTAACTAAGCCTGCTTTTGTTGCCAACACAACGTTATGACGATGGCCTCCAAGCAGCTTTCCAATCATTTTCTCTGATTCAGTGCCCGCATATATATTAGCTGTATCAATAAAGTTAATCCCTTTATCTAAAGCACGGTGAATAATTTGCCGGGTAGACTCGAAGTCCGCTCGTTTACCGAAGGAATTCGTCCCTAGTCCTAATAGAGATACTTTTAATCCGCTGTTGCCAAGCCGTCTATACTGCATAATGGTCATCTCCTTTAGCTTTCGGTATGGTAAAGGCAACCGTAGTTCCCTGATCCACAACACTACTGATTTGTAGTCCCTTACCATAAATTTGCTTCAATCGCCGATCTGTATTATAACCAAAAATAGGACAGTAATAAGTGCAATTTTCCTTTTTGACATCATGTCTATTGTTTCGACAATCTCCACACAATCCCTTTGATTTTAGTTGAAAAAATCCGGGTTACTCCATAATCGGAGTACCCGGACTTCATCATTATTATAGACGTATTACCCTATACTAGGAGACTCGATTATCCTGCATAATGGAACGACAGATCACGAATTGCAGGCACTCCATCAGCTTCTAGAATTTCTACAATTACCCCAGAAATCTTCACTGTAGGAATTCGGATGATTGCCTTATGACCAATATTTGTGCCTTCAAATACTGTGATCGGACGGCGGGATTTCGCCGTTATGATCGAGACGGCGAACTTACGAACGCTTTCGCCATTCGTTAAATCTTCTTGAATCACAATATGATCGACTAAATGTGCTTCTTTCGGTGTATACGACCATTTCAGCTCATCCACAGCACAATCTGCAAGTGTCGCAATTGGATTTCCGAACCGTCTGCGAACTTCTTCTCCGAATGCTTGTAGGCTCTCCAAGTCTTTCTGAGGGAACAATCCTTCGCGATTCGGCCCAATATTAAGCAGCAAATTTGTTCCACGACCGACGGAGAGGTAATAAAGCCCCATTAGCTCGTCAACGCTTTTGACCATATGCTCATCTTCGTCACTGTAAAACCAGCTGATGCTGTTTTGACGCATTTGAACGTCGCATTCTGCCGGCAGCCAAAGCTGACTGTCGAGCTTTTCCTTCTCCTCTGTCAATATCGAGAATTCGGTTGAATCGACGACATTCCAGCAAGGACTCGGTGCTACACCATCCTCATTCCCAACCCAGCGGAAATCCGGATCTCCCATGTTAAAAATTAATATGTTCGGCTGCAATCGACGTATTACACCGATTATTCTGTCCCAATCGTATTGATGTTCCTCAGAGCCGCAGCCGTCGAACCAAAGAATGTCGATGTCGCCATAATCGGTAAGCAGCTCGGTAATTTGATTCACAAAGTAGTCATCATATGCCTTTGCATCCTGCGTATAGAAATTAGCAGAACCGTCATAAGGTGAATAATACAATCCCGGCTTCACGCCATACTTGCGGCAAGCGTCTACATATTCCCGTACGACATCTCCTTTTCCGTCCTTCCAAGGGGATGCTTCTACTGAGAATTGACTGTACTTGGACGGCCAATTAGAAAATCCATCATGATGCTTAGCCGTAAGAACCGCATATTCCATTCCGGCTTCCTTAGCTGTCCGGATCCATTGCTCACAATCCAAATTCACTGGATTGAAAGAAGTTGGTGTCATAGCCCTTTCATCGAAATCAGCGTAACCTTCATAAAAAGTTCTTAGACCAAAGTGTAAAAACAATCCAAATTCCCAATCCTGATATTCAAGCTGCTTTGCTGCAGGCACTAGCTTTTGATCTGTTATCATGAGAAAAATCGCCTCGCTCTCTATTCACTATTTTAAGATTACGCTTCAAGTACCTCTTCAATTAGCTGAAGCTCGATAACCGTGTCCAGCTCGTCCGGCAGTTCTCCTCCGGCGAGGCTGATGAATGCTCCTGTAGCCGTGTCRCCATAATGATCAGCCATCCAAGGAACCTCAACCTTCAGCTCACTGCCGTCTGCAAGCAAGATCGCATGTTTAATCTTCCCTTTAAGTCCTTCCAAATAAAGCGGACCTACGCCACGGTCGAATACGTGAGCATAAAGTTTATTGCCTCTTTGCGTATAACGGCCCCATTCTGGCTTGGGCAATTGGGCTGCCCCGCAACCGTAAATACTATCACCGTTTTTCCGCATCCATTCACCCACCTCATCCAAAATATCAATGGTTGGTGTCGGAATTTCGCCTTTCGCATCGGGACCAACATTCAACAGTAGATTTCCGTTCTTGCTCACGCATTCTACTAGAGAGCGCACGACCGATCGCGGCGATTTGTACAGCTGGTCGCGTGCGTGATAACCCCAATTATCGTTCAATGTAATGCAAGCTTCCCACGGTACCTGTTCTCCGACTTCATTCACAATACCACCCGGCGGTAGAATCTGTTCTGGTGAGTAGAAGTCCCCTGCATAAATTTCGGGTGTTGCCGATTTGATATTGCCGCCAAGACGGTTATCGATAATAATGTCTGGTTGAAGCTCTCGAATCATTTGCATTAACTCGGTCGCTTTCCATTTCTCGCCAGTCATCTCATCGTAGGAGAAGTCGAACCACATGATGTCGATTTTCCCATAGTTGGTCAGCAGCTCACGAATCTGACCGTGCATGTATGTGAGATAGAGGTCGAAGTCAATTTCCTTGTCACGGAACGATTCGTTGTCCCGCATCGGATGAATACGATCGCCGAAAGCCGGATAATGCTCATGATGCCAATCTATGATCGAATAATATAAACCTACTTTGATGCCAGCCTCACGGAATGCATCGACATATTCACGAACCAAATCGCGACCGGCCGATGTATTCGTCGCCTTATAATCTGTCAGCTCGCTATCGTACAGACAGAAGCCATCGTGATGTTTAGTCGTCAGAACCGCATACTTCTGCCCTGCCGCCTTGGCAATCTTGGCCCATTCACGGGGGTTGTACCTCGTCGGATCAAACTGTTCAAAGTACTTTTGATAGCCTTCATTTGAAATACGCTCAAAACTTCTGACCCATTCCCCTCGAGCCGGAATGGAGTATAAGCCCCAGTGGATGAACATACCGAATCGATCCTGACGAAACCATTCGGTTCTCTCCCATACTTCATTCATCTTAGTCGCTCCCCTCCTCTTTTGTTAAAATTGGATTCTAGTGTAGCTTATTCGTATTTACGCAATTGAAAAACCGCTTGGTTGTAACCGGCAACAACGCCATTATCGTTGAGAATTTCTGCTGGTGCTAAAGCTCGAAGCCGATTAATCGTATCCTGCCTGGAATAATCGATCTGTTCGAGAATCGAAGCAACAATCAACGGCCACTCTTCTTCAGAACCGTCCATTACTTTAAGAGCAAAGCCAAGCCCTTCGTTCCTCAAACCAAAGCAATAGACGCCTTTCGCGCCCCCTTTGGCGACAATATTGTCATCCATCAACAGAGTTGAGCAAATGAGGTCCGTTCCGGACACCATTTCGAAATGACGGTTCATAAGATCAGTAATGATCAGAACTGCCCTTCGAATGTCAGCATCGCCAATTATTTCCGGTCGTGCCAGCTTTAAATATACCATCGCAAGACGGTCAAGCGGTATAGCAAATACCGGACATCCACAGCCGTCGACACCTAGTACGATGTCCTTTTCTAACATATCCGCCAAATAGGCCAGCACAGCAACGATTTCCCGTTGAGCCGGATGATTAGTGTCCGTGTATCCGGACAAGTCATATCCTTTATGCTTGCAAAGCGATAAGATGCCTAGATGCTTGCCAGAGCAATTATGGTAAATGCGGCGTTTCGGCATTCCAGTCGCGATCAACTGATCCCTTGCCGCTATGCTCAGTGGATAGGTGGGCATACACACTAGCTGATCCTCATCAATACCTATTTTGTCCATCATCGATTCCAATGCGGCGACATGGAATGGTTCGGCACGGTGGGAACCGGCCATAATGACCGTCTCCTTCTCCGACAAGTCAAAAGCGACGTTTGTGCCGTGCAAAAGGGCGGGAAGCGCCTGTATTGGCTTCCCTGAAGACCGTAAAAAAGTTGAATGGTTTACATTGCCCGTACCGTATCTGRCCCCATCTACATCAACGCCGCAAATATGACCTTGATGCACATTTTCCAGATGGCCCCCCCGATACTCCTCTACCAAATTTTTAGCAGCTTCAGACATTTGGCATTTCTCCTTCCGACCCACCATCGATTGATTGCAACGAGATTTGATCGACAGTGAAACCATCGATTACCAAGAAACCTTTATTAACGTTATTTCTCACGATGGCGAAATAATAATCCGTATAGGGTCCAGTCAACAGCTCCGTTGAAAACCGCTGCAGTCCCTTATGGAGCGGTTCATTAAACACTTCCTGCGAAGCGCCTCCATCCGATGTCCTCACGGAAACCGAATATTGGGCTTCCTCTTCTGTTTTGTATTCGAATGACAACCGGTACTTCCTATTAGGCAGCAGCTCCAGAGTAGATGGCAAAGTTCTGATCAGTTCACCAGAAACCTCATCCATCGTTTTGAACGACCATTCTCCTTCGATTGTATCCTCCGTATATCCCTCATGACGTTGTGCGAGATGCGTTTTGCCAACTTTGAAGCTAGCGCTGACGAACGGACCCCAGCCTTCATCCACATTCTCAAAATTTTCGTAATAATCATGATCCGTTTGAATCGTCTTACTCACTTCTTTAACACGAACATCATCGAAATGTACRTAGGAACTGTGCTCCCCTCTTTCCGCAGCGAGGGATAGAACAGGCGAAAGCTCGCCTTCTGAATCCGGTATATCAAATCGAATTTGCAGCCGCTGATAATACGTTCCCCGCTTATCCGAATCTGCATCGCAGTTGATGAACGCCGTACGGTTAATGGATCGTATCTTTTCCGGTCCTCCGTAGCCGTCTATGCTGATCGATGCCTTTCTCCCCTCAGACACTTCCACCCATACCGAAGCGGAATAGGATTTCCCTCTCTCCAGACCTGAAAGCGTCTGATATACCCGAGCATCGGCTCCGTCATTGCCGCTTATTTGCAGGTACGATTGACCGTAGCTCGTTTCCGGAATCTCGATATGGTCCGTATTGTCAGACAATGATGTTTTCGACCACCAGTTGAAACTGTGACTGTCGAAGCCCATATCCTTCACCGGACTGCCCTCTCCCCACTTGATGTCTGGAACAGGAGGCGCAACTGTCTTATAGAGTACATAAGGCATATTTGCCTCTGCTTCTACTGTGACCGTGCCAGAGCTAACCTGTACATCACGGACATATACCCGGCCTAAATTCGTTAACCGATAGAGCTTGATTGTCCCGTCTTCTGGCCAGCTTTCTGGAAGAAGCCAAGTGCTTTCTCCTCCCTTAGCGTTCCAATGGTAAATTTTCGTCTCACCAATCGGATCCCATGGAATAAAGACCGTATCTCCTTCTGCGATTATACGATGGTTCTTGCGAATAACAGCAACGCCTTCCTCTAGCTTGGAGGAGACGCCTCCTTCCAGAATAGCCTCTTCCGAGTCCTTCCATTTCAGGATAGCGAAGTGCATCAGGTAACGATACGGAAGCTGCTTTGTGAAAAAAGCGCGAACAACAGCCGTTAAATCCCGCTCTCGCTGCCAACCCATAAACCCGTTATCACCATGGCGGTCGTATCCGCCTTTGAGCAGCACATCCTCAGCATAAGCATCCTTGTCCTGATGGCGGATAAACCGAGAAATACGACTGTCTCCAGTGGAATCGTGCGTCCATACGGCATCTGAATCGAGCGCGTCAGCTTCCTCTGTCCAGATCGTCCAGCCATTGCCTCGCAGCTTCCGGACTAAGCGCCATGCTGCATAGTGCTCATCGCGATAGGTATCTACATATACAAAACCGAGATTAGGCGCATTAGCTCTCAATTCATCCAAGCGCTGATCGAACTCTCCCGATAAAATATCTTTTTCCCGATCGATATAATAAGACTGATCCAGCCATTTCCACCCTGGCGTTGTCGTTATAAAAGAGTCCGAGTACGTACGCGCCTCCGGATAAGCTTCACTATGATTGATGTGAACGCCGATGACCGCTCCAAAATCGCTAGCCCGATCAGCAAGAATGTTTAGATCCTTCAAACCGCCAGCCCGCTCGTTGAAATTGTTGCCGTAATCGGGATGCCCGCTGTCGTGGCCTTCACTTTGATAGCCTTTCAACTCGATCATCTGGCCAAACCCATCGGTATATAAGTAAAACTTCTTAATATTGTTCAAGATGCGGAGAAACGGAAATTGCGCCATGCTGCCAAAATTCATAGCGATATGCGCGTAGCTGCTCCGCAGCGCTTCTGACCCGGCAATCGGCGGCAGCACCTCACGAAYGGCAATCGCACCGTCCTGCCAATCTACGATTCTATCACCGTTTCTATCGTCCGTAATGACAATTTTGGACCATGGCTCGCCGATCACTTCCATATCGGGTCCTCGATAGGTCCAATATGCGTTCCAGACAGCTGTCCGTTTGTATCCATTCCGCTGTACGGTTTGAACGCACAGGCGTCTGCGATTTTCCAACACGTTACCGACCACACTCGCAGCTAATTGCTTCGTGTTCACGATTGCAATCGCGCGATAGGAAGGCGCAGCTGACGTTCTGAGCTCGGAAATGCTTGCAAACTCATCGCCCTTAATCCCTTTAGCGGTTGCCAAACACGCCTCTTCCTGCGTGTCGCGAACGGAAATAAGCCCATGATTGGGGAACTCGATTGTGCGGATACGGAATAAGCCGACTTCCTGAATATCGGTAATTTTCATTTCCAGCACTGATTCTAAAAGGGTGAAGGAGACAACCATTTCAACCTGAATCTGCGTGAAAACAAGTCGGTACGCCGCTTTATCCTTAGACGGTAAAGTCGGAATAACAGTTGGCGTTTGTCGCTCCCCATTCAGATCGACATAGACAAGCCGATCTTCTTGACCATATAGGAGAGCTCCATTCGCTCTCCAACGATATTGAAGCACACGCGGAAAGGAAGCATCCATCACAACTTCCAACAGCTCTGACGACAAAGTCCAAGTAGGCACCGTCAAATTTTCGTCCTGTACCGAGTAATCTGATAGATATATGTCATCCAGGACATTCACCATTACTTCGCTAAGACGAGCTCGGCCGTCTTCACCCTCTTCATTACTCCATACGCGAAAACCATTGACCCCCGCTTCCGTCTTCCATTCCGGTATGTCGCCATGATAAGTCGGATAACCATTCAATGAAATAGTTAGGACGGTTCCCGTATATCGGAGCTCGACGCGATAGGATTTCCCTTCGTACAAAGGATCGGATTTAAACAGTACGCCTTGCTTTCCGCAAGGCATAGCCCATATCCACGTACTTCTTCCAAAAGGGTCCATCGGTGTGTCGCAGCCAATGAATATCCAGCTGTCCGGCGCTGTATAACGGATCACTGCGCCGACTCTCCCCGAGGGGTTGAGCGGCGTCATTGTAAACGCCAGCTCTCCGTCGCTTAAGATCGTACCGTTTTCCGAGATGACTACTGTATCGGAGCCGTTCGCCTCCAAGATGTATGTGTCCTTCTCTTTTCCCCATATTCCATCACCGAACGCGATTCGGTAATTACTTAAAGTCTCCATCATACTTTGCCCGCAGCTTGGGGCTCGCCCCGAGTAAACACCTTGACGCTCACCGCCGGTTTCGGATCTCCTACGAACTTGCAGCTAAACGATAACGTTGCTCCGCCTTTTCGCACGACAGGCGCATCAGCGGAAGCTTGAACCGTTTCGAGCAAATTCCAGTTCAAATCATAGATTTTCCCGGTACGATCTCCATCGCAAACGAGGTATTGGTTCGCTCGCACTTCTGTGTCGAACGTCATATATTCCCCGTTCGTATAGAACGTCGGCCGTTTAACCGAAGCGTCATCGTTGCCGTATGACGGTGCTACGCGCATGCAGAACCGCAGCGGCTGCTCTGAGAACTTGTTATAGAATGCCCAATCCGCGCCACCAGGCTGTCCAGGCTGCAGCTCCTCTGGGTTGCAAACAAGCGGTTTTGAAATGTTAACAGGGTACAGGCTCCAGCTTCCTTCCCCGGTAGTTTCCAATTGCCAGTCGCTCTTCGGATCTCGCATCTGCTCTCTTTGTTCCGGAGTAAACGCTCCAGCCTGCCGAGCCGTCTCCCATTGATTAACCGTTTCAAGCAGCGCTTCACTATTACCGTTCCGCAGCAATACCGCCATATCAGCCACGAGAGCGAAGCCAGCGTTGAAGCCTGCCGCCTTGGACAGTACCCATTCAATTTCATCTGGTGTCGTCGCTTCAAACTGATCAGAAGCCGAGCGTACGAGAAACCATCCGAGCATCGGTGGAATAAAGTTCCGCTCGAAATAACGTTGATTGCTTAGCCGCCATTCTAGCTGCCCATCACGCGTCGCTACGCCCCACGGCTCTCCCCAATTGAAGCGTGTAAACATATGCCATGAGTAATTCGGAACGACGATGCTCGCATCGTTGATAACCTCTTCACCCCAGCTGTCATAGCATAGCTGAACAAAGCGATTTACCCCGTAGTCATCTTGGCCCGTCGCATAGCAGCCTTCCAGTCCATCGAACGAAATTTGCTTAACTCCCGTCTCCCGTAATAGCTCGGCAATGCGCTCGCTATATTCATCCTGCAACTCCAGATTCGGGAAAAACACATCATAAGGATGATCCCACACCCGGCCAATTTCCGAACCCTGCTCATATGCGGCAGCAGATGTGCCGTTGGCACCGCGCTTGACGCCGAGCAATGTCCACGGCGCAGCAGATGAAACGCTTTCGTACTCGATCAATTCGCTGCCGATCATCGCCGTATGCCGAAACAAACTAGCCCGGAACGGCTCCGGGTCGTCCACAGTTACTTCTATCGCCTCCGCCGAGATCGACTTGGCTAATCGAGCGGAGCCACTCGTCTGCAGCCGTCTATCCGGCACCGGTGTCACATACGAATCATTTAATGTCGTGAAATTAGACAACGTATGAACCCCGACATGAACACCTTCCTTATCGGCCTGCGCGACACAAGCACTCATTCCCTCGTCACCGCTGGGGAAGCTGCGCGGCTTCAGCACGAAATGTCCCCATTCGGAGAACGGATCGGGATGATACACATACTTCAGCCCCGCCTGCTTCGTGTAACGCACTGCTTCATCGATTGACGCTTCAGAAAAATCGGTGATCAAATAGGACTGGTTAGCCGCTGGCGATACCTTGCCCCAGACGCCTTCGATCATCGGATGCGGTAAACCTTCTCCAAGCTCTATTTCTTCAATTGTTCCAAGCACATCGCTCGCCGTACAACCGAATAGTGCAATTTTCGAACCTGCTATCTCTGCATCGGCACCGCTAAGCGCTGGTACTTCAACTTCATTTAAGTTCCAAACAGGCCTCCGCGCGCTCAACGTTCGATTTCGCGAATAGGCCTGCAACAGGCTGCCTCCGTTTGTCGGCCAAGCTGTACATTTATCGTATTCGAACTTACTATCTTCAAATGGTTGATTGGCGTATTCAAGTTTCTTAAGCTCAATAGGCCAGCCACCGATCGTTTTCCAATTTAATGATTGAATACCGACAGCAAACCCACCATCGTGTACAACACCGACAGACTCACCGACCGAACCGGCAATCGTTGTCGCGAACGGTCCCCAAAGTACCGCTTCAACTTCAGCACCGGCGACGCTCTTTACTTCAAACGTCATATATTTCTCTTTGCAGATAAATCCCACTTCAATGTTAGCCCCACTGTCTCCGAAATGAAAAATGGCCGTTCCATCTCCATCGTTAAATTGAGCGGATGAAGGCTGTTCAATTAGTCCGTTCGTGACGATTCGGATAAATGGTGAAGCTTGCGTCGTATCCATGTAATTTTTGTTTGAAGTTTTGTCAGTTAAACTGGATATTTCTCCTCTTTCGTTCAGTACGATTATGATGTGGCCAGCGCTTATTTGCATGATCCATTCCCCCTCAAAAATGTGCATAACGGACACCGAAAACTCCGATGTCCGTGTATGCTTCATGAACTCATTATTATTTGTTTTTGTCGTAAACTTGCTGAGCTTCTTCCAACACTTTGTTTCCGCCATTTTTCTTCCAGTCTTCAACGAATTTGTCGAAGTCGCTGATTGGCTTCTTGCCTGTGATGAAATCGATATAAGACTGCAAGGTGAACTGAGAAAGCTGCTCTTTATATTCATCATAGACAGGCTTCTGATAAGCAGTTAGAATGTCGAATACTTTTACGCCCTTCGCTCTTGCTTCTTTCGCAATTGGCTGCAGACTAACGTCAGCGGTATAAGATGTTTGGAAATCATAGTCGTTAAATGATCCAGACATCGAGTACCCGCCTTGGACTCCGATTTTTTTTCGTTCTTCTTCATTGTCATAAGGAGCTATGCGCTCTACGATGCCATGATCGTTCAATTTCCAATGCGTGTCTTTAACACCGAAGTTGAGAAGCTCGTAGGTTTCCGGATCGAATTGCGACGCTTCGAAAATTTGCATATACTTAATCATTTTTTGTTGATCGTCTGCAAGCTGCTTACCGAACATAACCCCCGTCGCGGAAGCAGGCGAAGATTGCGAAATACCGTATTTACCATCCGGTCCTTTAATACCACCTGTCGTCAAAAACTTGAAGTCCGGGATGTCTTTGCGGATTTTATCATACCAACTTTCGCCTCCGAGGAATGAAGCGCCCGGATAATAAACCCACCAGTAGTAATCTGCTGCACCGGCTTTACCCGTTATCATTTTATCTTCAAAATTATTGCCCTTGTTGACAACGAACTCAGGATCGATCAATTCGTTTTTGTACCAGCGGTTGAGCGTAGTCAGTGCTTCCTTGGCACCAGATTCGATTTCTCCGCGAACAATTTTGCCGTCTTTCTCACGGAAGATACCAGGGTAAGCATCATAGGCTCCGAATACGGAGCTGAACAGTGATTCCACTCCTTCCGAATGAGCAGTCAAGCCATAAGTATCCTTCTTGCCATTGCCGTCAGGATCGTCGTTGCGGAATTTCGTCAAAGCTGCTTCCTCTTCTTCGAGCGTTTCCGGAATTTTGTTAATACCGACCTTCTTCAGCCAATCTTCACGGAATCCAAGCTGTTGTCCATCGATACCGATATCCCAAATCGTCGGTAAGCCATAAATTTTTCCATCTACACGAACATATTTGAAAGGGTCATCTTTGTCAATAAACCGTTTGATCCATTCTACATATTTCGGCATATGTTTCTCAATCAAGTCTTGTGGAATTTCCGCAACGACCCCTTGATCAACAAACGTCAAATAATCTGTAGCCGCTGGCTCCTTTATCCAATCCGGAATGTTGCCCGAGGCAATTTTCAAGTTCACATCTTCTTTGTATGTCTCGTGACTAGTCGGAACGAGCTCAATTTCGGCGTTAAATTTCTTTGCAATTACAGTAATCCCTGGAGAATCCACTTTGTTTTGCTCTGGAAAATGCGCCCAGAAAGTCAAGTGATCCGGTTTCTCCTCAGTCGATGTGGACCCCGATTCATTTCCAACCGGCGGAGTTGAACCTGAACCTCCATTATTTGTATCGTTGCCGCCACATCCTGCCAAAAGACCAGCAAGAAGAGCAAAGCTCGCACCTCCGAAAACGATCCTCTTCAACTCTTTTTTCATCTTAAATCAACCCTTCCCCTATTAATTCGTATATTCTATCATGGGCTCGATCYGTACGGGACGGCATCACCCTTTGATAGCGCCAACCATAACGCCTTTTACGAAATACTTCTGAACGAAAGGATAGATAGCTAACATCGGGATAATGGAGAACATAATCATTGTGGCTTGTAGCTGCCTGCCGGAAAATTCCGAATGCTGGGTTAGATTTTGCATAGCCAACATCAAGCCAGAGGTGTTGTTCTCGATAATAATTTTGCGCAATATGACCTGAAGTACCTGACTTTTTGGATCTGAGATGTAGATCAGGCTATCAAACCAAGCATTCCAATGGCCTACCGCAACCCATAAGGCGATCGTCGCCAATACAGGCTTGGACAGTGGAAGAACGATTTGCAAAAAAATTCTCAAATATCCTGCGCCGTCTACTCGAGCTGATTCCTCAATCTCTTCAGGCAGTGAACGGAAGAAGTTGCGGACGATGAGAACGTTAAAAGCAGTGATCATTCCCGGCACAACGAGTGCCCATACTGTGTTGTACATGCCAAGCTCTTTTATCAAAAGATAGGAAGGGATAAGTCCACCTCCGAACAGCATCGTGAATAGGATAAGCCCAGTAGAAATTCGGTTTAATGGCAAGTCCTTCTTCGAGAGCGGAAAGGCCGTTAAGGTTGTGAACACAACTGACAAGACCACTCCAAGTACGGTTCGTATAATCGTATTTTTATACCCGTACCATAACGCATCATATTGAAACGCTAATTTGTAGCTGTCCAATGTAAATTGTGAAGGAAATAATACGAGCCCTGACGAGTATGCCGTGCTCTTCGACCCTCCTCCATCCATGGAAATGATCACCTGCGTCCAGAATGGATATAATGTAATCAGCAGAAGCAAGAACATAAATACATAGAGGAAAACGTCAAAGATTTTTTCGCCCTGTGTCTTCTTTACTGTAAGCATAACGGAACACCTCCAAATGACCATGCGTTTACCATATCGCACTGTCCTTCTGGCCCATCATTTTCATGATTTGGTTGACAGTGAAGATAAGAATGAGTGCTACAACTGATTTGAACAAACCCACTGCAGTAGCATAGCTGTAAGCCATATCCACCAAACCTTTTCGATACACATAAGTGTCAATAATATCTGCCACACTATAAACTTTGACGTTATACATATTGAAAATCTGATCGAAGCCTGCATCCAATATCCCTGACATAGAAAGGATCAGCATAATGGCTATTACTGGAGCGATCATTGGGATCGAAATGTACCACATCCTCTTAAATCGACCTGCTCCATCCAGAATTGCTGCTTCATACATTTGCGTATCGATGCCAGACAACGCCGCGAAATAGATAATGGAGCCCCAGCCGAAGCTTTGGAAAATATGAGTGACAACGAGCACCGTACGGAAATACCGATCATCCGCTAAATAAAGGATCGGGTCGCCTCCAAACATCGTGATGACCGTATTAAGCGGTCCTTCCCAAGAAAAGATGGAGAAGAAAATACCGCCAAGAATGACCCATGATATGAAGTGCGGCAAGTACGATATCGTTTGTACGAATTTTTTAAACTTGGCGTTATTTATTTCGTTTAATAATAAAGCGAAAATAATCGGAACCGGAAAACCAAACAGTAATTTGTAAAAACTAATAATGATCGTGTTTTTAAGCACCGTGTAAAAATAGGCATCAGCAAACAGCTTTTCAAAATGCTTGAAGCCTACCCAAGGACTCCCCATAATTCCTTCCAAAAATTTGTAGTCTTTAAACGCCAGAACTACACCATACATCGGAGCGTAATTGAATACCAAGAAATACATCATGCCTGGAACCAGCATTAGGAGTAGGACACGATACTTTCTCCAATTGCTCCATTTCTTATCTGCGATTTTCACTTTCCTCGCAGCGGTGACCTCGCTCATTATGAGTTCCTCCTTTCTAAAACAGCCATGATAGCGATTACATTTGCTTGATATAAGCATATCAGCGGGCCCAATTGTCGTATATATCACAAATCTCCGATCCATATCAGATTTCTCCGCGATTAAATAAAAAGACTCTGCACCCTAGAAAGAGGACAGAGTCAACCAATTACTATGCTTCCCTCAACTGAGGGATTGTTACTCTCATGACGGTACCTTCGCCAATTGTACTGCTGATCGTGATCCCATATTCATCGCCAAACTTCAATTGAAGCCGTTGGTTCACATTTTTCAAGCCATAGCCGGATGACTGAACCGTCAGTAAATCTCCGATCAATTCCTTGGAGATACCGTATCCGTTATCTTCCACCGTAAATACAACCGTTTCCTTCTCTAGTCGAGCCGTCAGCTTCAATTGACCGCGGCCGTCATCCTTCTTATCGATGCCATGCTGAATTGCATTTTCCACGAGCGGCTGCAAGACGAGATTGATCATCCGATACGAATAGACCCGCTCATCAATATCGTACACGACTTCAAAATTGTAATTTTTCATGATCAGCATAATTTCCAAATAGGACAGGATGTTCTCAAGCTCATCCCGGACGGTAATAATTTGTCCACCTTTGTTAAGGGCAGTACGGTAAAATTTCGACAAGGAGACTACGATGTGACTGATGTCATGCTCTTCGCTACGCAGCGCCTTCCAATTGACGAATGACAACGTATTGTACAAAAAGTGAGGGTTAATTTGTGCTTGTAAAGCGCGAAGCTCCGCGTCTTTCTGTATAACTTTACTCGCATACGACTCCTGAATCACCTCATTGAGTCGTTTGAGCATATTCCCAAACCGGATCATCAGTTCTCCGATTTCATCCTTTACTTCCGTTTTTACCTGCAGATCCATCTCTCCGGCTTCAACACGTTTCATCCAAGACACAAAGATATGAATTCTCTTCATCATATTGTTAGTCAACACTGAAATGAGTAGAAGGAGAATGAGCACACATACCCCCGCAACAATCGAAGTAGCGGTCAAAATCTTGCCAGCGTTCAACGACACGTTTTTTACAGGAACATAGGTATAGATCAACCATCCCGATTGAGGTATGCTTTTACTTAGAACTAGCAATTTCTGATTGTTAATATGCACAGTTCCGCTCTCCGCCGCCCTGATGATATCCCTATCATCCAGATTGCCCAAGTCAAATTTTTGCGCATATTTTTCGGAATTTGAATAGAGAACTCCGCCTCGCGAGTTTGTCACGATTACCCCATTACCTGGCATTAGTTCGTCGACCCGGTCGAATAATCCTTTTTCGTTAATCTTCATGACCAATATATTATTCTGACCTTTCACGAGCAGACGCGGAAAAGGGCTTACGAAATATAGATCGGACATATACCGGATCCATAACTGTTTATCTATAATTGTTCCAACCTCCTTGTACCAAGGAAGCTCAGGCAATCGCCGGGCAGATAAAATGGCAAACCCAGACTCAGGCATGTCATTCTCCGTGTAAACGGTTAATTGGTTAATATCTTTGTTCGTAATCCGAATCAGATTAAAATTCGGATAAACATATTGATTGAGATCGTTGTTCAGGTTTACGTAATCCAGATAGGTTGTACTGACGATTTGTTGTATCTTGCTATGGTACAGTATCGAATTCGCCGTATTATTATACAACTCCGACTTGAAATTAAAATACTCAGCCATCGTATCGACGTTCCGGTCCAACGCCTGCTCGGCTTGCGTGTCCAGCAGCTGCTTGGACTGCCAGTATGAATAGATTCCGAGTACCATAATTGGAATGAGGATGACCGACAAATAAGATAAAAACAACTTCGGTTTCAGGCGAAGATGGTTCCATTGACGAGCGATGACGCGGATCATACGTCCAGCTCTTCCCGAAATTGAGTCGGTGTCTTACCGTAATGAGTCTTAAACAAGGAACAGAAATAAGCCACGTTGACGTAACCTGTCTCTTCACCTATGTCTGCTACTTTTTTATTTGTTTCCGAAAGCAGCTGCTTGGCCTTCTTCATACGCGTATTCGTGATGTACTTGATGATACTGACACCTACCTGCTTTTTGAACAAATGACTCAAATAGTTAGGAGTTAAGTAAACGCTTTCTGCCAGCTCATCAACTGACAGTCCCCGATTGTACTCGTTATGGATCGTTCGGAGAATCGATTCGATTACTTTACGGTTTGAATCAGCCGTTTGACCATCCGACGATTCACAGCTTTCCAGCATCGTAATCATCAACACGCATAGCTCACTCAGTTTGTTCGACTTATAAATATTTTCCAATGTTTTTTTGAATTGCTCCGTATTTTTCTTCGGCGCGTAGTCAAACGTCATTTTCAAAATTTCCATACAGTTGTACTTCAAAAAAATTGAAGAAATCTGCGTTCCAGCCTGCAGCATCTCATACAACTTCTCGAAACGAATACGGGCAGAGGTAAAATCCTTACGCTCCACGTCTTTCGCAATTTCTGTTATTTTCTCTTCCACGCCTTCGGAAGCTTTGCTGCCTATCCAGGCACCTTCGGCAAACAATACCGCACCCTTATCATAGAAAAATTTATTTTCTAAAACCGACTCCATCTCGTTATATGCGACTCGGAGGCTGCCAATGTTCGCAATTGGACCGCTAAATGCTGCAAACAGATCGGTGTCGTAGGTTTTTTTGAATTGTTGCAGGATATAGTTTCCAAGACTTTCTAAGTCTGCAGTCGTTTCTCCCTCCAACACTTCCATGAAGAGCAAGCTCTGATATTCATTCAAATTGAATGCTTCATGCGGCCTTTGTACCCATTCGCTGATCATACTTTCGAAGTCTAGATCGGACAAATCGAAAACACGGCTGCGAGAGTCCAAAATAACCATACGAATCGGCTGAGAACCAGTAAACATCGGAGTTGGAGCTTGTGATTCACTGGATTCGTCCTGATAATCTGTGGCTTCCCCATGAATTAACTGCGAAACAAGCTTCTGCTTCTCGTAACGGATACCTTGTCCATAAGCCTTCTCGAGCTGCTCCTGCCGCTCCACTTCCTGCTGTTCCTGCTCGCACATGTGGATAACCTGAGATACTACCTTCAAAAACTCATTAACTTGAACCGGTTTCAAAATATATCGTATCGCATTCACATCAATCGCTTTCTGAGCGTATTCAAACTCGCCATAAGCGCTCATAAAGATTACCTTAACCGGGATATTCAGCTCCCGAACATTGGAGGCAAGCTGGAGACCGTCCATTCCTTTCATGCGAATATCTGAGAATAAGATGTCAATAGGATGATGCTTCATAAATTCAAGCGCACTCTCTCCGCTATCCGCTTCAAATATCTCCAGTTCCAGTCCATACTTCTCGATTAGAAATTTTACGCCGTCCCGCTCGAAAGGTTCATCGTCTACGATGAGCATCTTAAACACCATCATTCACCTCGATCAATTATTGAGTGATAAGCGCAATTTCTCTTTTTTAAAAATTATGTTTATTGTTTCGACAATTTTCACACAATTCCTTTGAAACATCAAGAAGGACCTGAGATAATATGCCTCTCAGGTCCTTCTTCTTTTTACTTTTTATTTACGCGCTTTTTTCGCAGCATAATTCCCGCCGCGATTAAAGCAAAACCAGTCATATAAAGAGGGAGCTTACTATTTTCACCTGTTTTAGGAAGTACTCCTACCGTAGATTCCTTATCACCATTATTTCCTTTGTCACCATGAGAACCACCAGCTGGGGTGCCTTCATCATCAAGCTCAAGTCCATCTTCCCCCGGTGATGGGGTAGGTTTAACCGTTGCAACCGGCGTCGGACTTGGCTTAACTGTTGCTGTCGGTGTTGGTCGGTATGAATTCTAAACCACCGTTCTTGTATATATCTGTGACTACTTCAATAATAGATTTCACATCTGAACCAATCCTCAACAAGAGCGGTTTAATCATAAAGATTAAGCCTCCCGCTGTTTATACCATTCTATAATATAATCACTAGGCTGTTCATTAAATTCAGTTAACAATGCTGTAGTTAAAATACTATATTGTCGATTAACGAGTAAATGATGGTCCATAGCTTCATATATTTTCATAAGAGAAAAGTGAGCCTGTTCCTCTTGAACATGATTCAAGCAAATTTCATCATACCATGTAATTGATTTATCT
>NZ_JBFUHJ010000010.1:0-60662 GCF_056402455.1 Paenibacillus sp. P4_A7
GTGCGGGCTTGTAGATGGCCTGTTCCGCTCGGAGGAACTGGGGGCCCGTTTCTTTGATTACAAGTTTGAAGTTGTATTTGAGTTTGAGTGGGAGAAGTCGAAATTAATCCTTAACCAGCAGCTGTTTAATGAGCCCAAGTTGATCCAACTTCAAAAGACGCTGGAGCAATTTATACAAACTAAGATTCTCCCTGATCCGCCCGTGTTGCCAGGAGAGAATGACATGTTCTTTTTCACCCAACATTTGGTCAATCCTGATCTGATGAAACAGGAAGCGGAAGAGATTGATCCGTTGATTCGTCGCCTCTCCGACAAGCTAAATAAGAACCAAGAGCGCAAAAACTATTGGATCAGACAGTATACTTCGGCCTTCAACAATTGGGCGCAGGACCACTTTTTACTGCAGCATTTCACCCGATCCGGTGATTTTGGAAACGAGTGGATTTTGAAGGAGGAGCCGGTTCAACCTTCTGTAGATGCCGGAGAAATGGATTTCTTTCTTTATGCGGCACTGCAGATCGGCTTCACTGAGCCGGATACCCGGCAGAAGTATCTGGAACTGGCGGTCCAATTGGATTCCAGGCAGGCTGCTGATTATTTGAAAATAGGCAGCGGAAAATTTACAAGTACATATCGTGGAGAGCGGGTGGAAGGCAGGAACAACGATATAACACAAACGATAGAAATCCGGATTCTCTCCGAAGAGGAACTTGCTTATGGAGAAGCGTTGGATTATATGATCGACCTTTTGAAGCAAGGATTTCCCAAAAGTTACCAGCTAAAACTGAAGAGCAGCCAGAAGTACTTCCTTTCTGTGAAAAAACTGGCGAAGTCCAAGCTGCATCAGTTTTTTGCCAATGCGCTCAGCTACCCTAACCTTTTTCCCAAGCTAGCAGAATATGCGGATACAGCTATGGAAGAGTTCGCTTGGTACCGGGATGTGGAACCAAGCGAGAAATCGGTGATGCCGGGCACCTATGCTGTATTGGGACTCGGCTTATACAGCGAATCCTATTTACCGCTGGTCTGCCGCTATATGGAACTGGTAGATACGGAGCATCAAATGGTGCAGGATGGCTATGCAGAGGCATTTATTGAGGCGCATGGCGTAAAGGCAGAGCATATGCTGGTGATCGTATCCATTTTGCTGGGAGGGAATGAGGAAGGCAGATTGGTTAAGAATCTAACCATCGACCGTCCTGAGCTTGCCGAGGCGCTTTTCGAGGCGCTGAAAGGCAAAGAGATTCATGAACGCGAACTGGTACTGTGTCGGATTTTCGGGAGCATGAAAAAACTTGTAGGAGCAGCCCGAAAGGCACAACCACCACTAAAAGAAGGACTGGAGCAGCTGTTGGCGCTTTAAATGTTAACACTTTGGAAATGACCTGAGGACTCCATCCTGAAGAGCCCACGTCGAACGTGGGCTCTTGTCGTTGCTTGCATGATCCGGGTCGGCCTTTTAGGCTTCTCTCAGCTGCTTAGCCACTTCCACAGCGAACTGATCCGTAAACCGAAGGCGTCCATTTTCCTGTACGATACGTCCTTCTTGCATGCGGCGGTCCAGCCAATCGGTAATCCATCCTAGGGCATAGCCGCCTTGACCGAATTCTCCTCCGAAGGCGATCATATTCTCATAGATAGCCAAGTATTGTTCGCGACTGGTATCCGGGTATGACTTTGTGTATAACCAAAACTGCACATCATACATCAGATACGATAATTCATCCGCATTAAAAGAAAAATGGCCTTTTTCTTCGACAATCCGTATACAGATGCTGCGGATTTTCTGTTCAATCTGTTCCACTTCTATTACTCGAGAGCAAAGCTCCTCCAGCAAGGAAGAAAATTTCCCGTGGGATACTTTGTAAAGATCCGCTTCCTTGTCCTCCTCGGAGGTATCAAATTCTTCTTCGCTCACTAGGCCACTAATAAACGCTTCGAAATTTTCGGCCAGAAAAGTAATTTCATAATCGTCCTCCTGATCGACGTGAATCACTTCTGGTTCACCATCTCTTCCGCATGCCCGGTAATCTAACATCACGACGTCATGACCTGCTGAAGGACAATCGCAGATCACTACGCCAATGTCAGGATATCCCCATTCCTCAATCATAAACCGACTGCCGAGATCCCCGCAGAGTGAATAGCTTTTCTCACGGCCAATGCCCAGGATGCCCGTAATGGCAATATGATCCTCAGCCCAGGAAGTGTGGTCCTCTGTTGGAAAGCAGGTGTTCTTCGAAATTCCGCCATTCTGCTGCTTCATCAGTGCAATATAAGAGGAGGGGAGCTTGTATCCCAGCTCTTCCTCGATCGAGGTGATCAGATCATCCGTGGGTGGCTCGGATAGATAGGAATTCCTCGCGTACTCGCTGTCGTCCCAAAAATCAACAAGCGACATGTTCAAAAAAGGAACATCCTCCGCTGCCGATCCGCGAGACTCCATGGCTGCTTCCCTTTTGGTAGCCATTCGACGCTCTTGTCTTTGCTGCTTCTCCGCTTTTTGCAAGCTCCACCTTAACCATAATTCGGTACGCTGATCACTGGCTTCTAATTTGTCAGAGGTACTGAATGCCTGAGCCGCATCCTCATATCTTTTTAAATGATAAAGAGCAAAACCTACCCGAAAGTGCCATATTGGATCGTGTTGACCCGCTTCAGCAATTGTTGCCAATTGGTTGAGTGCTTCTTCATAAAGCCCCAAGTTGTTATAGGCTCTGCCCAGTCGGCTGAACGCTTCGTAGTCCCGTTCCTCCTCGGGAATGGCTAACAGCAAGTCCACAATTCGCTGCTGTTCGTCTTCTTCATGCCATTGGTTCAATTGTTCGATAAGCGCTTGGTCCATTGCAGCCTCCAAAACTATTATTTTTCTTAAAAATTTAGCGGCGTTTGTCCTCAAAAATTCGTGCCTGACCGGTAGCTAACGGCTACATGGACGCCAGCCATGCGGCGCTGCCGCCTGCGATCGTCAATATTGCTCCGGCTGAAATTCCCCATCTATGCTTTTTATCTAATCTAAGTTCCCCAAATAAAATAGGCAGCAGCCATTTAAAAGCAAGGAGCGAGAAGGCACCTTGTACGGTTCCCCAAAGTACCAGATTCTTGGCCTGATCCATGTAGGCATCGGTTGAAACTGGACGGGAGAAGGCCAATGTTCCGCCGATTCGTGCGTTCCAATATGTCAATATCATATACATAATCAAAGTTAGCAAAGTCAAAAAAACCGTGAGTATAAATTTGATCAGGTCGGGCGATAACCATTTTTTCGAGGACTTGGATGTAGGTAATCCAATTAGGAAGAATACAAAGCCTACAAAAACCGCGCAACCTACAAAGGCACATAAAGCGCCATTCACGATGGCTCCCGCCATCAAAAGAATAAACATCATACGCTCCTCCCGTAGTTTGGATAATAGGGTTTCAACATCTCCCGATTAGAGCTCACTGCGGGTAACTAAATCGGTGCATCGCCAGCAAATTCGAGCAGGTCTTGACCCCGGAACTGCAGTATATAACGCTTGGTATCTTCTACCTTTACAAATTGTAACATCAATAAATGGCTGTGTACATGAATAAGAGAACGATCTCGGGGAATGAATCATACTGGATTAATACTAAAAAAATTACTTTCCCTTTCCTTATGTTACAATTGAATTTTTGATCTGGGAAAGCTTCAATATTAAGGAGGAGTACAATTTGAGTAAGCCCGATATCCGTGACATATGGTTCGATTATGCCGCGGCCTTTGTGCAGAGAAAGAATGCTTCGGACTGGAACATCTTGACCAAGCAGGAACAAGAGATTGCCGCCCTATGGCTGCTGGAAGCCGATGTGTATAACGGCGAGTTTGTGCAGTTTTTTTGCAATTGGGGAGATGAGGCATATATCTGCGCGGTACGAGCATTACAAGCCATCGGGGCGGTACATGCGCTCGAAATCGTCCAGTCCGGATATGCCTGCATCGAGCATTTATCGGAAGACAACCGCCTCACTCAGCTCTGGGATATACCAAAGTTTCTTACCGAGGAAGAGGCAGAACGGCTGGATAAACTTGATATGAGATTCTGGGAAGACCAGGATCGCATTGCGGAAATTGCACATCGATATTACGTGCAGCAGCTGGGAATACCTGCTTCAGTTGAATAATAATCTTGAGTTTGCACTATATTTACAAAAATAAAAAAAGCGAGCACTCTTTGGAAAGAGCGTTCGCTTTTTAGGTGTATTATTTTATCTGAGTAGTTCGATCATCTCTTCTTCTTCCCTTGCCCTTGCAATATCCAGCGGGGTTTGCCCATCGTTATCCTTAATGCTTTTGTCCGCTCCCTTGGCAAGAAGTATTTCAACTACGTCCAAACGTTCTTCACCGTCTGCTACTTGTGTATGTGAAGGCGTACTTCTGTCCGAGGACTTTTTATTGATCTCGGCTCCGCGATTCAGCAATTAAAAGCCCCTTCGCCGTTGGCGGAAGAGGCCCGTAAAGCTCTAGTTCCATGTGCTGGACATAAGATTCAATCAGATATAAACCCTCGGCACTCTTTTTCCGATTAAACAGACGACTTCATAATGAATGGTACCCATCCAGTCTGCAACCTCATCGACGGCGAGCAGCATGCCGTCCGACCAACCGAACAACGTAACTTCCTCCCCAACCTTTACATCGGGGAGTGCGGTAATATCAAGCATAGTCTGATCCATACAGACACGGCCGACGATCGGCACGCGATGGCCTCGCAGGAGCGCGCTGCCTTTGTTAGATAGCTGCCGCGACAAGCCGTCAGCATATCCGATCGGAATCGTCGCAATGACGCTGTCCCGTTCCGGTACGAAGGTACAGCTGTAACTGACGGGTTGATTTCGGGCAATATTCCTTAATGCAGACAGCCGGGTTTTCAGGCTCATCGCTTGCCGGATCGGGAAACTCTGCCGTTGCAGCCGTTTTGCAGGGTGCAGCCCGTACAATGCGATCCCCACCCGCACCATATCTAGATGCATATCTGGATACCGCATGGCAGCAGCGCTGTTGCAGCAGTGCTTGATTGGAATGTCGATGTTTCTCTGCTTAAAGGCTTCAACGAATGCCATAAATGCTTGAAACTGTTTCCTTGTATAGGTATCGTTATCTCCGTCGGCGTCAGCCAAATGCGTGAATATACCTTCAATTGACGTATAACGGGAGGCAAGCACCAGTTCGGCAAGCGCCAGCGTTTCCTGGATCGTTTGAATACCGATGCGCGACATGCCTGTATCGACTTTGATGTGAATTCGTGCTTTAAGTTTCAGACGCTCCGAACATAAGATGATTGCTTCCAACACTTCGCGAGTATATACAGTCATCGTAATGTCGCCGGTAATTGCCGCTTCAACGGAACGCAGCGGCGTGTACCCGAGGATGAGAATCGGCGCTTGTATACCCGCTTCCCGCAAAAGAAGGGCTTCATCTAGGAAAGCAACGCTCAAGTAATCCGCGCCCGCTTCGATGGCGGCTTTGGCCGTCTCGAACGCGCCGTGCCCATATCCGTCGGCCTTCACGACTGCCATAAGCCGGCAGCCTTCGCGAATATGAGCTTTGAACAATGCAGCATTATGAGCGATAGCGTCGAGAGAAATTTCCGCCCAAGTATCCCGATAGCTTGCCGCAAGCATAGACGCCACCGTTATTCCGCGGAAGGCGTGCTATAGAGTGCTTGCTCTACCGGAACGTAAGTGTAGCCTAGATCTTTGGCTACCGCTTCATAGGTTACAAATCCGGCCGCAGTATTGACTCCCAGCTTCAGGGAATGATTATCCTGTATTGCTTTCAATACGCCTTTGTTGGCTAGCTGCAGGGCGTACGGCATAGTCGCATTCGTAAGCGCGATGGTAGATGTTCTTGGCACGGCGCCGGGCATATTCGCAACGGCGTAGTGAACGACTCCGTGCTTGATATAGGTCGGATTGTCATGGGTCGTAATACGATCGACGGTTTCCATAATACCGCCCTGGTCAACGGCCACGTCAATGACGACGGCCCCTGGCTTCATCGTTTTGATCATTGCTTCGGTGACGAGCTTCGGCGCTTTGGCTCCCGGAATCAGCACAGCGCCAATGACGAGATCCGATTCTGCAACTGCTTCGGCGATGTTTAGCGGATTCGACATAAGCGTACTAATTTGCGAGCCGAAAATATCGTCAATCTGACGCAGCCGATCCGCGCTCAAATCGATTATAGTCACTTCTGCGCCAAGCCCGATGGCAATTTTGGCTGCATTCGTGCCTACCACTCCGCCGCCGATAATAGTCACCTTACCCCGCTTCACGCCTGGCACGCCGCCAAGTAGTATGCCTTTTCCGCCATGATTTTTCTCCAGAAACTGCGCTCCTATCTGGGTGGACATCCGCCCTGCAACCTCGCTCATTGGAGTGAGCAGCGGCAATGTACGGTTCACTTCGACTGTTTCATATGCAATGGCTGTGACTCCCGATTCTGTAAGCGCACGGGCAAGGTTGGGCTCCGCCGCCAAGTGCAGATAGGTGAATAAAATAAGGTCTTTGCGGAAATAGCCGTATTCGGACGGCAGCGGCTCCTTCACTTTCATGACCATATCGGATTTCGCCCACACCTCGCCGGCTTCATCCAGCAAAATCGCTCCGGCAGTCACATAATCATCGTTCGTAAAACCGCTGTCGATGCCGGCGTTCCGCTCAATATGCACGGTGTGGCCAGCTTTGACGAAAGAGACGACTCCTGCGGGCGTAATCGCAACCCGGTTTTCATTGTTTTTAATTTCTTTCGGTACGCCGATGATCATCAGCTGCTCCCCCTCTTATGTTGTTTCTTCAGTGCCAATTATAAAGGTGAAAACGCTTTATTACTTTGTGCGGAAACAACAAAATTAATAGGATTGATTGTGCGGATTCACAAAAGTGGACAAATCCCTGTTTAGCTTATGCATTTTTAAATCAAGAAAAACTGTTACTTTCTGGTCCATATTGTCGAGATCGATGCCGCCGATTTCTCCAATACGCTTTAATCGATAACTCAGCGTATTGATATGAACGTGCAGCGCCTTCGCTGCTACTTTCACATTGCTGTCGGAACATAAGAAAATTTCCAACGTATGCAGCAAGTCACTGCTGTGCTCCAGATCGTACTGCCGCAATTTTTTTAGACACTGGTTGTCGACGCGATGAATCTGGCTTTCTTCAAGTATTGCAGGAAGCTGGCGATAATAGCCGAGCTCCGGATAAACATAAACATTTCGGAGCTCATGAGGGAAGYTCTGCTTGATCTGCAAAACCGTCAACGCTTCCCAATAACTTCGCTCCACTAGCATATAATCGTCGTAAACGGAGCCGCTTCCTCCTCCGGATGGAGAGAAACCGAACCGCTGCTGCATTTGCTCGGACACATATTGAAAGCTGAAGGAATCGTCTTCCTTGCTATTCTGACCTTGCTTTAACCCTGACAGGAAAATAAGCTGATTATTCTTTATAGTATGAAAAAAGATTTGAATCTGCTGTGTTGTAGTGAGTATATATTCGATCTGCTGCTGCTTGTCTTGAATTTCCGATTGAAATTCAAGGACGACGATCCGGTACAGAGGCGGCAGCTCAATTTCCAGCATGGCGGCTTTCTCCCGAATTTCCTTGCAAGTCGTCAAGTATCCGGTTAGCAGTTGCCAAAAAAAATCCTCGTGCCCCTTCTCTTGCTTGCRCTTCTTGACTTGATGCTGCATCAGCTTCGTTGTAGCCGCGTGCGCCGCTTTCTTCAGCTTGCCGGCTGCTTCTTTGCCAAGCCGTTTATCTGTTTCCAGCACCCAAATATAGCCGAGAATCGTACGTTGCTTGCGAATGGCGATGACCAGCCGGTCGCCCAAACCGATGGACGAAATCGCGGGAATGGAAACGGGTTCTTCGCTTTCAATTATTTGCTGCATAATTCCTTCTTGCCATAAAGTTCGAATCACCTTCTCGGGAACTCGGCGGCCGATAATGGTCGCGACCCGCGCCGCATCGGTCTGTGAATCGTGGGAACTGTATGCCATGAGACGATGATTATTATCTTCAATTGTAACAGGATTATGGAGAACTTCGCTGATGGTATCGGCCAGCGACTCCAAGCTTTCAAAGCTTTGGTCAAAAGGATCGTTTGCTTCATTCAATTTGGAAAACACCTTCTTACCTCTCTTGAGCCTATTTGTCGATTTTTACAAAGAAATCGCTTTTATTTCAAAAATTTGAACAAAAACTAGGCCAGAGGATTGTGATAAGATGACCTCAATAAGTTTCACGGTTTTCTTAAGTTTCGCCGCAGACCGTGAATTTATACGTAATCCAGTTGCGTCCGCCGGTAGTAGGAATATTTTAACGGGTATTTTGATAACGCTTTCAAAGAAGTCTATTTTTTATTAGGAGGAATTATCATCATGAAGAAACCAGAAGCAACAGAGCTGCATCGAGGGCTTGAGCAAAGACACATTTCCTTAATGTCTCTTGGAGCTGCAATAGGTGTCGGTTTATTCCTTGGTTCTGCTTCCGCAATTAGACTTGCGGGTCCGGCGATTTTGCTCGCATATGCGCTTGGCGGACTAGCCATATACTTCATTATGAGAGCGCTCGGTGAGATGGCTATTCATAATCCTGTAGCAGGTTCGTTCAGCCGTTATGCCAGAGAGTACATTAGTCCGATTTTCGGCTATTTAACAGGGTGGAATTACTGGTTTCTCTGGATTATCACTTGTATGGCGGAAATTACAGCGGTTGGGATCTATATGGAATTTTGGGAGCCCGATGTTCCCCGCTGGATTTGGTCTTTGGCCGCTCTTGTGATCATGACATTGGTGAACCTGATTGCCGTCAAGGCATATGGAGAGCTTGAATTCTGGTTTGCGCTTATCAAGGTTGTAACGATCATTCTGATGATTGGACTCGGACTTGCTATGATCCTGTTCGGTTTCGGAAACGAAGGCGTGGCGGTTGGAATTAGCAATCTGTGGAGCCATGGAGGATTTTTACCTAATGGTTTCAGTGGCGTGTTAATGTCATTGCAAATGGTTATGTTTGCTTACCTTGGAATTGAAATGATTGGTGTAACTGCAGGGGAAGTAAAAAATCCGAAGAAGTCGATTTCCAGAGCAATCGATTCCGTATTCTGGCGCATTCTAATTTTCTATATCGGCGCACTGTTCGTGATAATGTCAATTTATCCATGGAACGAAATCGGCCAAACGGGAAGCCCTTTTGTCATGACATTTGAAAAAATAGGGATTCCTTACGCGGGGGCCATCATTAATTTCGTCGTCATTACGGYCGCACTCTCTTCCTGCAACAGTGGGATATTCAGCACGGCTCGTATGCTGTTCAATCTCGGCCAGCAGGGAGAAGCTCCTGCCCGCTTTACCAAGGTCACAAAAAGAGGCGTGCCGGGTATAGCAACATTAGCATCGGGTGGCATTTTGCTGGTTGGAGTTGTTCTCAATTATTTGGTGCCGGAAAAGGTATTTACATGGCTGACAAGCATAGCGACGTTCGGCGCGATTTGGACTTGGGCGATCATTCTTGTTTCTCAATTGAGATTCCGTAAAGGCATGACCGCTGAAGAGAGAGGCCAGCTTTCTTACAGAATGCCATGGGCTCCTTACAGCTCGTACCTTACGTTGGTCTTCTTGATGGGTGTAATCGGGCTGATGGCCTACTTCCCGGCGACGCGAATTTCCTTGATCGTTGGTCCGATTTGGTACATCATTCTAATTATTGTATATTACAGCAAGGGATTAGGGAAGCAACAGTAATTTGCTCATAACAGAAAAAAGGGCGCCCATGTCGTCATCCAGGAGTGGCGGCACTGAAAGAGGCTGGAGCCGGATAAGGTTGAGATAGGCGAGGCCCGATTAGCTTAGTACAAGGCTAATCGGGCCTTTTGTGCGCTTGGCAGCACATCGAACTAAAGGGTGAAAGTCCCAAATGTGCCGCGAGTAACTAGAACAGAGTTTGCATCCGTGTTAGTAAGAACACTTGGATTAACGTCAGAAGGTGATTCCGGCTTTATAGACACCAAAGGTCACTGGGCAGCAGATGCGATTGCTACATTAAAAACAATAGGCATTGCTAATGGTTACTCAGACGGAACGTTCAAACCAAAACAAACAATCACCAGAGCGGAAATAGTAGCTATGCTTTCTAAAGTAATGAACACGAATTTCGTGAAAAATTCGAAGTTCAAGGATGTTATAGGACACTCGGCAGAGGCAGAGATTGATACATTATCCGATATGGGAATCGCGAAGGGTACGCCGGACGGTTTATTCAAACCGAATGCTAATGCAACTAGATCTGAAACGTTACTCTTGGTCTTACGCATGCTGAATACCAGTCTTGATCATTCGCTAGATGTAGAATAGAAGAATAGAGTTGCTTGAATTCGGCAGGTACTGGTCAAACGGTATCTGCTGTTTTGTATGCGGCTAAGATGGGGACAGCGTGTTTCGTCGCACTAGATTTTTCGCCGATAGATCCGTTAAGCTGAACCATATCATAAATGAAGCGAATTTTATTGGGGGGAAAAAAGAGGTTTATCATATTCTAAACGTGAACGTTTATATTGAATCATTTTTGGTATAATATTTGGTAGAGAAAGAAGATTAAATTTCTGGTTTTAGAAAATTATGAGAGAAAATGAGGGATGGAAATGTCGTATATCGTTGATTTTAAAAATGTGTCTACGGTTGGTTTAGAGTCTTCACCTGTAGCAGAAGCGCTTGCTGGTTTACGTGCCAATGAAGCCCGTTACTTTATGAACAAATACGAGCATGAATTTACGGTTGTACCAGCTAGTGAAAGTCAGGAAAACCTTGATTATGTGAACCACATTTTGAAAGAACGTGATATTGCGTTTGCGGCCAAACCTTTAGAAACGTCGCGTTTTCAAGTGGAAAATATCCAATTTACCTACGTCTTTTATGAGGATGGTCTTGGGATCAATGTCATGTATACGGTTGATGACCCTAAGAAGCGGGCCGTTGGTTTTAAGCTTTCTGAGGGGATGGAGGTACCAAAGGAATTAGAAGGGAAGTTTAAATTTGCTAGACAGAAGTCTAAACTAGCTGGAACAATACGGGGTTCGTTTTTTGTTATTAAAGGACTATATTAAAGTAAGCCAAAGCGTAAGTGGAGGAATCTAGCCATTGTGATCCGAGTCATCTACGCATGGAGCCATGCCCGCAATTTTTAAAGGACTGTCCGCAGGCAGAGAGGTTGCTTGTGGACAGTCCTTTCAATATCCATACAAATGTACAACGTTTAACCGGGAATAGTTATTTTACCATTGTTGATTCGATTGCTCACTATTTCCAAAAGGCGATAGAGCGGCGCACCTGAAACTTCAGTCTCCCAAGCTACTAGAAGGTTGTCGTCCCTTATGTCGCTCTGGCAGCAGAAGCCCAATCAGCATTCCCACGCAGGCTGGAATCAGCCAGCCCAATCCGATATTATACAAAGGTAAGTAGTGGTTAAACCAGTCATGGAGCTGCTCTATACCTAGCGGCGTATCTTCAAGGCCGTCGACCAGGCTGACAAGAAAAGTCAGCAGCAGGCTAACCCCGTATACGGTGCGCTTACCTTTAAACAAATCATGCAAGAATGTCAGTAAGATGAGCACGATAGCCAGAGGGTATAATATCGTCAGAACGGGCTCGGAAAAGTGGATTAATTGCTCTAGACCTATATTGGCAAGTAGGGCGCTGACAACACACAAGACGATGCAGATACTTTTATACGACATGCCTGGAATAATCTTTTGAAAATAGCTGCTGCAAGCGGCGGTCAGGCCGATGCTTGTGGTCAGACAGGCTAGCAGCACAATGATGCCGAGTACAACCCCTCCGAACGTGCCGAAATAATGGCTAGTTACCAAGTTCAACACCTCGCCGCCATTGGCCAGAATACCAAAGGCGGATACGCTGCTTGCTCCGATATAAGTCAGGGATGTGTAAATAACGGCGAGCATTGCCGCTGCAATCAAGGTGGCTTGGAAGCAGACGGACAGAATGTTTTTACGTTCGTGGACCCCTTTCGCTCGAATAGCGTTTATGACGATAATGCCGAATACGAATGCCGCGAGCGCATCCATAGTCAAATACCCCTCTTGAAATCCATTAAAGAAGGCTTGGGAGGCATACCCGATTTCCGGTTCTTGAGGCTCTCCTAGGGGTACCGTAAAGGATGCTATGGCCAACATTGTGATGCAGGCGATCAAAATAGGTGTCAGTATCTTTCCTATAATATCAACCATTCTTGCTGGGTTAATAGAAAGGAGCAAGGTTACCCCGAAAAATAATACGGTGAAGACCATCATTCCTAGCGGCCCATACTCCGTTTCGATATAGGGCTTAATACCGATTTCGTACGAAATGCTGCCGGTTCTCGGCATGGCAAACAACGGTCCGATCGTTAAGTAAAGCAAAGTTGTGTAGCCGTAGGCAAACCAAGGATGTACGCGATTGGTTAATGCGAGCAAATCTTTCAAGCCGGAAAAGCCGAGCGCCAACGTTCCAAGCAAAGGCAGGCCGACGCCCGTGATCAGGAAGCCCAGATTGGCTTGCCAATACTGATCACCTGCGATTTGGCCCATCATCGCCGGGAATACGAGATTTCCCGCTCCGAAGAACAAGGCGAATAGCATGAGTCCGATTGTCAAAGTGTTACTAAAAGGAATGCGTTGCATAAAATGTCTCTCCTGTATCAAAAAATAATCTTTATTATTTACACATAGAAAAAATAATACGAATAAGATATCTTCATTGTAGCATTTCAATGTTGAATTTGCTTAATATAAATCCACATGATTCGATAAAATTCGACAATAGGGTGATAATAAAGGGTAAGCGAATCTTAGGGCACCTTCGTAGGGTGCCCTTTTGAACGATCGGCTATATAGTTAAGACTACATGAAAGCAGGTTCCGCCATCTTCATTATCAGTAACGGTAAGCATCCCATTATGTTTCTTGATAATACTTTCGACAATCGAAAGCCCTAAGCCCGCACCACCTATTTGACGGGATCGTGATTGGTCAACACGATAAAAAGGCTCAAATATATGCTTTTTGTTTTTTTCAGGAATACCGATGCCTGAATCTTTAATTTTGATTGAGACCTGTTCCTTACTTAATCTGTTTACAATAACCTCAACCGTTCCGCCATCGTCAATATTGTACTTAATTCCGTTTTCCACAARGTTATAAAAAGCACGATACAATAAGTCGGTGTTACCAGTAACCATGCTATTATCACAATCTAAGGACAGCGTAACATTTTTATCTTTAGCTATGTGTGAAAGCTCCGAAATAATATCCTCGAAAATATCCTTTACGAAAATGCTGCTTTGCTCTCCGTTGTCGTTCATATTCGTCATTTCTAGCAGATTGCCGACAAGTCCTCTCAAGCGTTTTGTTTGCTTTTCAATAACGGAAATAAGAGCATCATATTCCTCGTTTGTATGCTCTTTTTTCTTCTTAAATACATCAACCTTTGTTTGTAAAACAGCAAGAGGTGTCCTAAGCTCGTGGGCAGCATCTGCTGAAAATCTTCCTAGCATCATAAAAGCACTATTCAACTTATCCGTCATTTCATTAAATGTAATGGTAAGCTCTGCAATTTCATCCTTTGTAGGCGGCACAGATAATGTTTCAGATAAATTATGCACATTTATGTTTTTCACTTGACAATTTAGCGTATTAAGAGGCCTTAATGCTTTTCCTGAAATATAGTAGGTTAAGAATCCCCCGCCAACAATAACAAAAATCATATATATAATGCTTTTAATTGTAAAATCCATTCTTGCTTTTTTGGAATCAACAGATGGAACGGGAGCAATTATGCTGCTTGACGGTAATTGAGAGCTTTCAGAGCTTTCATCAACCCATCCATCTTCGCCGATCTCATGTGCCGGTAATGCCAAGGCTGCATCAATCCTTGTAGCCATTGTAGCCGCAGATAAATTAAGTATTAAGGTAAGACCTACACAACAAACAGTCAAAAGTGCAACGGTCATAACAGTAAGCCGCAATCGAATTGGCATTTTTTTAAGCATTAACATCACTACCCTTTTCTGATAACAAGTATCCTTCGCCGATTTTCGTTCCAATGGGGTCATAGTTTAAAACAGCTTTTAGCTTCTTTCGGAGAGTTGCAATATGAACCCGTATAGCACCACTAAAGCTATCCGCATTCTGATCCCAAACATGTTCAATCAATTCTTCTTGGCTAACCACTCTATCCTTGTTAAGCAAGAAATATTCAAGCAATGCAAATTCTTTTTTTGTAAAAGACATTTCATTATCATCAACAACTGCAATACGCTTTGATAAATCCACTTTAATTGCTCCGCAGAAATGCATACTACTTTCTTGGACAAACTTTCGCCTTAACAAATTTCGTACTCGTGCTTCCAACTCCGCAAAATCAAATGGCTTCGCCAAATAATCATTTGCACCAATGTCTAAGCCTTTTACTTTGTCATTAACACTACTTCTTGCACTGAGAATGAGTACCTTTAATTGCGGCTTTTCATCTCGTATCTTAGCTAAAACCTCAAGCCCATCCATTTTTGGGAGGTTTAAGTCAAGTATAACCAAGTCGTAATCGACGTCATATAAAAGCTCGTAAGCATCTTCACCGTTGTCACAGATATCAACGGCATAACCATCTATTCTAAGCCCATCTGCAATCGCTTCTTGCAAATCAAGCTCGTCCTCTACAATAAGAATCCTCATATGCAAATCACCTCTTTTACTATTGTACCTGAAAATAGGTTAAATCTATGTTAAGCATTTGATTCAAAAAAAATCACTTAACAGGGATTTAACATCGTTTGTTGTACGATGGTTACATCAAGTTTAGGAGGAACAAAAATGTATATATTAAAAACCGAAAATGGATGGGGATGCTGTGAGAATATCAATTTTAGATCGTAAGGAGGTTCTTGCGGCTTTCTGTTTTCTTGCTCCGAGCTTAATAGGTTTTGCCTTATTTTATTTAATTCCATTTGGTCAAAGTATTGCATTTTCTTTTGAGAATCCAAACGGAGAAGCAGGATTCTCGCTTGCCAATTATCAGAGCCTATTAACCAGTTCGTCCTTTCAAAAGGCAATGGGGAATACATTCTGGTTTACTATTACTGGCGTTCCCATTCTTATTGTATTGTCACTTTCTCTTGCCATGCTGCTTAACAAACGAGTTTTCTTTCGTAACTGGCTGCGCACCTCTTATGTGCTGCCGCTGGTTGTTCCAGTAGCTTCAATTGTGCTAGTATGGCAGATTTTATTTGATTGGAATGGCTTTTTTAATTATGTATTGGAGTGGCTTCAAATCGATCGGATCGATTGGATGAAATCAAAGTGGGCGCAAGGAGTCATTATAGTTATCTATGTATGGAAAAACATTGGCTATAACGTGATTTTGTTCTTGGCCGGTTTGCAAAATATCCCTGATCAATATTATGAGATAGCAAACCTGGAGGGAGCAAGCTGGGCTCGTAAGCTCCAGATCACCTTGATTTATTTAGTACCGACAGGATTTTTAGTTATACTGATGTCGATTTTGAACTCATTCAAGGTATTTCGGGAAATCTATTTAGTTGCGGGTGACTATCCACATGATAGCATCTATATGCTTCAGCACTATATGAACAATATGTTCCTATCGCTCGATATTCAGAAGCTGTCGGCTGCAGCATGCTTGATGGTGCTCTGTATTCTAGTCATTGTGCTGATGCTCTTCCGAGTTGAACGAAAGTTCCGTTCATTTATGGAGTAAAGGGAGGTGTGTAGATGAACAAGAAACAGATTAGAACACTGCTACTCACTATCTTCTTAACCGTGATCGCGCTTATCATGCTGTTTCCTGTTGTACTGACAGTTGTAAGCTCCTTGATGACGGAGAAGGAAATTATGCTGAATTACGGCATGTTGGGTAGTACGCAGACGAATGATATTGTGAATTTAAAGCTGATTCCAGATTGGGCTTCGTTCGAGCAATTTTTCAAGGTGCTTATTTCAACCTCACAATTTCTTCGTATGTTTTGGAATTCTGTATTTATGGTAGTTCCAATTATTATAGGTCAGGTCGTGGTGGCAACATTAGCGGCATTTGCATTTGCGAAGCTGCGATTTCCTGGCAGAGAGCCATTATTTATTGTGTATCTGATAACCATGCTCATGCCGTTCCAGGTTACACTTGTACCGAATTACATCATGTCTGATCGATTGGGGCTTATCAATAGTCCGAGCTCCATTATTTTACCAGGAATATTTGCAGCGTTTGGTGTGTTCCTGCTCAGACAATTTATGCTCCAGATTCCAACTGCTTATATGGAAGCTGCGAAAATGGACGGAGCAGGCTATTTCCGTTCCTTTGTCGCAATCGTCCTGCCTATGGTGAAACCTGGTATGGCAGCGCTTGTTGTTCTACTGTTTGCAGATTACTGGAATATGGTGGAGCAGCCACTGATCTTTCTGCAGGATGCCGCATTGCAGCCCTTGTCCATTTTTCTATCTCGCTTGCAGGAAGATGCGTTTGGGGTATCCTTTGCTGCTTCGGTCTTGTATATGATGCCCATGATTCTCTTGTTTCTTTTAGCAGAACGGTATTTTATTGAGGGCATAGAGCTTTCTGGAATTAAAGGATAGGTGGAATGAGATGACAAGTATATCTAAGCGACAACGTATAACGGCTGCTTTGTTTATATTGTTCTTTGCGATATTGGCTGGCTTGACTTTCTTTAGCAGCACACTCGAAACGATGATGCTGCCCAAAGTGATTACGGAGAAGCTTGTTTCTAAATCATTAGTTCATGATGTTAACGGGAGTGGAGTCTTAACGCCTCGAAAACAGGTGGATCTGGTGAATGAGAGCGGCTCTAAAATTTTGAAGCTTCATGTAAAAAAGAATGAAAAGGTTAAGAAGGGTCAAAAGCTCGTGACATTCGACAGTTCTGATTTGGATGAGCAGCTATACCAAGAGGAAATGGCGCTTAAGAAGCAAGAGCTGAATCGGGAGGTGTTGAAGGAGAACTTCGTGAATGCGATGCGAGACGGTGATGAGCAAGTAATTGTCAAAGCTAAACGAGATCTTGACCTGGATAATATGGATCTTGAATTGGCAAAAAGAAAATTGAATAAGCTGCGTAAAGAAAAGTCGGACAAACAAACGCTGACTGCCCCCTTTGATGGCAAAATTACAAAGCTTATAGAAGAAGACAGCATGAATGCCACACAAGGTGGGGCAATATTGACACTTATGGATAGTGGCAAGGGCTTTGAATTTTTATTTGCTGTCGATTCGGGGAATACGGCATTATTCGAGATTGGATCTCAAGTTTCTGTTCGATTGGTGAAAGACAATAAATTGGTTAACGGTACAATTCAAGAGATTAAAGCTGCATCTAAAGAAAATAGTGAAGATTCCAGCGAAGATTCACCCACTGAATCCAGTTATCAGGTTGTCGTTTCTGTCTCCGATGATGGGCTTCAAGGCGGCGAACAAGTAAGTCTAGATATAAAGAAGGAGTCAAATGAAAAAGGGTTTGTGTTACCAAAGAAATGGGTTCATAAAGATGCAACAGGAAGCTATGTCTATGTAGTTGAGGAGAAGAAAAGCTCACTCGGCAATACATTCAATGCGCGCAAGGCTTATATTTTAACAGGTGATTCAACCGAGGATGAAGTCGTAGCGGTAAGCGGATTAAGTCCGCAAGATGAGGTTATTACTGAATCAAGTGAACCACTGCAAGAAGGTAATCGAATCCGAATTTATTGAAGGGAATGAATGAAATTGAATAGAAAATGGGTATTGGCCTTATTAGCAATGATTATCGTATTATCGGGATGCTCTAGCAGCAGCGTAGGATCAGGTGGAGAAGGAGTGACTGATAAACCGTCAGGTCAAGATGACAAAACGATTGAGATTGCAATGATGTCGGCACATCCTTATTTGGATGAAGCAATTAAGCAATATAAAAAAATTCGTCCAGATATCCACATTAAATTTCAAGAGTATAAAGCTACACCCCAACTCGAGGAAAATACATCGAGTGAACCATTAACAAAGGGCGATATCGAGAAATATGTACAAACGGTCAGCACACAGCTAATGTCTGGCAAAGGGGCAGACATTATCGTAATGAACGAACTGCCGAAGGACAAATATGTAGCCAAGAACATGCTGGTTAATTTCTATGATCTGATGGACAAAGATGCTGACTTTGATCGAAATCAGTACTATCAGAATATCTTTAAAAACTCCCAGAATGGAGATGGTTTGTATGCAATGCCATTCTCATTTACACTTGACGCATTGACGGGAAATAAAGATTTGTTAGAGCGAGCTAATATTAAAATTAATGATCAAACTTGGACATGGGATGACTTAAAAGAAATTTCAAAGAAGCTTAAGGAACAAGTTGCTGAAGATGTTGTGGCATTTGGTAATCTATACCCTGGTGCCCTGTTATCGGAGTATATAGAGGCTAATTATGATAAGCTCATTGATCAAGGTCAAGCAAATTTCGATTCCGATCTGTTTCGAGGTATGATGAAGCAAATCAAATCGATGTATGATGAAGGTGTGTTTAGTGCCGATTTTACGCAACAGTTTTCCGAATCCTTTTTCGGCAATGCTTACCTTCTCGATCCAACAACAGGCCTGACTCAAGTCCTTGATCCAAAGTTTAATATCTATCAAAAGCCAACAGTAAATGGACAAAATAACGGAACGCCATTTAAGTCGTATTTCACTTTAGGCATGAACAGCAAATCAAAGGTTCAAGATGAAGCTTGGAATTTTATTAAGTTTATGCTTTCTGAAGAAATGCAATCTTCACCAATGGTAGGAGGCTTTGCATTGCATAAGGGAGTTGTGGAGAAACAGCTGGGTGATGCCAAACAGCAGGCAGTAGCGGGTACACTTACTGGACAGAAGTTTGATACTAATACAGTAGAAAGCAAGATCAAAGAATTGAATCAGCTCATAGATGGAGCGAGTACGAATTTATCTAGTGATTTCAAGGTCATTTCCATTGCGATTGAAGAATTTGAATCCTATATGAGTGGTCAGAAATCAGTTGAAGACGTCAGCAAGCTGATTCAAAACCGAGTTAACACGTACATTAATGAGTAAATAGAGTCTAAGAGGCCAGTCATCGGAATTGAACCGGTGACTGGTTATTTTGATTGGAGCACTCGGATTCGCTGCATTAATTTTCCTTATAGGTTACATGATGACCATATAGAAAAATAAGGAGTTTATTCTGGACGGAATCCAGAAAGATTTCTTTTTCGTTCAGCCGCTTGAAGTTCTGACTCTCGTAAAATCCATAGTTGCATCTGGTATCTGTATACACGTAGATCGAATTTACATCCATACTTCTCATGTAATAGGACAAATGGTGCATCAGCGTTTTTCCCACGCCAAGACCTCTCGATTCCCCGGATACAATGAACAACTCGATATAACCTTGAAAATCATCTTCTTTTCCTTGAATAATCTCTTTATACGTATTTTGAACCTTCGTCAGTTCTTTAGCGGCTTTTCTATTCTCTTTATTCGCCGTGACGACTTTGAATAAGGTATTCGCAAGAGTTAACAGATTATGGGCATTTGCTAAGCGGTGTTTATCTTTTTGGGCTTTGCCAAGAATAATACCGATAACTCTGTTGTTTTTTACAGCGACTTCGCTGAAAGAACTGCTCAGAATACAGCTTTGCAAATAAAGGTTCAATATGACATCTAAAAATTTTTTGTCTTGAATAAGGTCATGGATGCCGAATGCTTCATCAATTAATTCTTTGATGCGGTCATAATCGTCTTTCATAATCTCTCTATAGATAACCTCAGACATGTTGATACACTTTCCTTTCTAATGGTGACTTCCTTATAATGATCATAAGGTATCCCTTAAGGGGAGAGTCAAGGATGGGCATGGAGAATGTAACGAAGGAGGGACTTCAATGAAAAACCTGTTTTCGATCGGTGAAGTTACCAAAATAAAAGAGGTATCTATAAAAGCGCTGAGATATTATCACAAAATGGGCATCCTGGTTCCCAGGTATATCGATATCGCGACAGGTTATCGGTATTATTCTCTAGATCAATTTATTTATATAGACGTCATTAAAGGCTGCCGCTCTTTCGGCACCAGTATTAAAGAACTTCAGGAGATTTTTAAAGAATGCAACACTGACCAATTAATCAATTTTCTGCAACTCAAGAGACAGGAAGCGGAAGAAAATCTGAAACAAGTGAAAGAGGTTATTCAAAATATTGATAATTTAAACAAGAGTGTCGAGTCCTCAAAAGAAATCTTGAATCAGGATGAGATCGTTATTCACTTTTTTGAGAAGCGTTATGTTTTGACAGCTCCATGCTGGGAAGCGGGCAGCCTCAAGGAACTGTTGTATTATTCAGACTTGGAGAAGATCATACGGAGTCAGCAAAAAAAAATGACCATGGAAAGAGGTATTCTATACATTCTGAATGCAGAGGTGAAACTCGAACCCCGATATGTGTTTCATGGTTTTGAGGGGGAYGGAAGCACAGAAGGCGACTCGCATGTTCAAATCCTTCCGGAAGGAAAGTATGTAACTTTGGCTTATCGTAAGGAGAACGAGGCGGAACGCGTGAAAAAAATACTAAACTATATAGAAAAAAACAGTCTGAGCGTAAAAAATTATATCGAGATAGAATTATATAACGATTTGTTTGATACTGAATCCTACAKTTGTCAGATCCAAATGCTGATCGAAAATGATGAGCTGGATTAAGGTGGAGAGCTGTGAAAATGATCTTGACCTTAGAGTTGGAAACGCTTTATAATCTAATCATGCCACACGTGTGGCGTACCATTAGCGGGCAATCTGAAAAGGGAGGTAATTGATGGAAAAATTACCGAGGAAGATAATGATTTTATATTCGCTTGGGCAGTTAGGTTGGTCGATTCTGGCTGGTATCATCGGTACATGGCTCATCTATTTTTATTTACCGCCTGAAGGATCGGGTATTCAAGTGGCGATTCCACAAGGTAGTGTCATTATGGGTGTTACAATTATTGGCGTCATTATGGGATTAGCTACGGTAATCAATGCCGTGACCGATCTATGGATTGCAAATTTAAGTGATAGAAGCAGGCACCGCCTTGGAAGAAGGACACCGTTTATGAGACGAAGCGCACTGCCTTGCGCACTTCTGCTCGTATGTATATTTATCGTGCCTTTTCAGAACGAAGTTCATTCGTTCAACTCTTTATGGCTTTTCCTCATCTTGCCTCTCTACTATGTAGCGTTTACTTGTTATGTGATACCGTATACCGCGCTCCTTGGTGAATTGGGCCGTAATACGGAAGAGCGCATAGATCTGTCGACATATATTTCGGTAACCTGGTTTCTGGGACTTATAATAGCGACCTTTGCACCAAGTATTTGGGAGACAGTCATGGCGGTCTTTGAAATTTCAAAAACAGCTTCAATTCAGTGGACGTTCGGAGCACTTGCAATTATTGCGTTCATCCTCATGCTCATACCCGCATATACGATTGACGAGACAAAATACGGTTCGACCAATGCGACAAGCTTGGACATCAAAACGTCGGTTAAAGCTGTTTTTAAGAATCGGGATTTCCGGTATTTCTTAATAAGCGAGCTAGGTTATTGGTTTACGAACGGGTTCTTCCAATCTTCCCTCGTCTACTATATTACTGTTCTCGCGCGGCAGAAGGAAACTCATGTCGGACTAATTGTGACTGCCGTCGGCGTACTTTCTTTCATGCTCTATCCGCTAGTCAACAAACTTAGTAAAAAGTACGGCAAGAAGAAATTGATGATTGTTTCGTTTCTGTTTCTTATTATTTCTTTCATTTATATAACGTTTATGGGGAAACTTCCATTTAGCGGTTTTCTGGAACTTATTCCGATTATTATTCTTTCTGCGGTTCCTGCGGCGATATCGGGTATATTACCGAATGCTATCATTGCGGATTGTGCTGTATATGACGCTAGTCAAAGTGGGGAAAACAAAGAAGCATTGTACTTTGGTGTACGCTCGTTTCTTACGAAATTTGGCACCGCATTATCCGTCATTCTTCTGCCCACCGTATTGGCGATAGGGAAATCGGTTGAGAATGATTCTGGCATCAGAATATCCGTCATTATTGCAGCTGTAGTTGCTCTATTTTCTTTATTGGCACTGCTTAAATACAACGAGAAGAAAATTACATCTCAAGTTAAGGCTATAAGTGATTTGTAAACCCAAGATGACATCGACATAAGTTAAATTCGGATTCACCACAATTTATATAGAAGAATAGGAGAGGTTTATATGTTTAAAGTAAAGGGTAAACCATTTATTCCAATGGGAGGTCAATCAAAAAACTCCAGCGCATATAATGCAGAAGAGCTGTCATCTGCTATTGCGGGTATCAAAGCAATAGGAGGCAATACGCTAGAAGCTCCGGTTTATTGGGATACGGTTGAGCCACAGGAGGGGAAATTTGATTTCTCTTCGGTTGACATGCTTCTGGAAGAGTGTCGAAAGAATGATTTGCACCTAATCGTATTGTGGTTTGCAACTTGGAAAAATGGCGAAATGCGATATTGCCCAGGCTGGGTAAAGTCAGACAAGAAGCGATTTACTAGAGTGCTTCGCAGTGATGGTGTCCCTATGAATATCCTTTCAGCTTTTGGTGAGGAATCACTGCAGGCGGATACGAAAGCGTTCTGCGCACTGATGAAGCATCTGAAAGAAGCCGATGGTGACACGCAGACGATTATTGCGGTGCAAGTTGAGAATGAACCGGGTATTCTTGGCTGCGATAGAGATTATGGACCTGAGGCGGAAGCTGCTTATATTGGACCAGTAGCTCCGGGGCTCTTCGAACATGTGAAGGGGTTAGGAAAGGGCCATGCCTGGGACGCTTGGAAGAAGAATGGTTCCAAAGAAGAAGGGAGCTGGCAGGACATCTTTGGTGTCGCGGGTGGCGAGTTCTGCACAGCCTGGTCTATTGCCAAATATATTGATCATATCGCTGCAGCAGGCCGTACAGTATACGATATCCCCTTGTACACTAATGCATGGATCTCATTTCCAGGTTGGCCGATTCCGGGCTTCTATCCCGCTGGTGGACCTACTAGAAACACGTTAGATATTTGGAAATTTACAGCGCCTAATCTGGATCTGATCGCACCGGATATTTACAATGTTAATTATAGTGATTACAGAGTTGTGTGCGAAGACTATCGTCGGTCTGACAATCCTTTATTTGTTCCGGAATCCGGCACGGACGGGCTTAATGCGCGAAATATGCTTAGGGCGTTGGCTGATTATGACGCGATCGGTTATTTCTGTTTTGGCGTAGACAACGTTTTAGATGGGGAAGGCAATGTGATGGAAGATGCCGTATTATTCGTCGAAAGCTTCCGTAGTGTAATGAGTTTATTGCCGTTGATTCAGAAGTATCAAGGGACAGGGAAAATTCATGCTGTCGTAGAAGAGGATTATCAAATGAATCAGAGTTTTGTATTCGAAGACTACATCGGAGCAGTTCCTTTTATCGATATGGGCCCATTGACCGATCACAAGGATCATAGACATACCCGTAATCCTCAGTTGACTGCAGGACGGCCTAGACACGGGCTTATTATTGAAGCTGGACCAAAAGAATTTTACTTGGCAGGTAACTTCCATCTCTTTATGGTTCCCGGGTCAGGGCCTGGATGGTTGGATGCTATGAAAATGTCGCTAGTATCAACCCCTGTGGACTATCTTACTGTAGAGGAAGGTTATTTGACCGAATCTGGTGAATTTGTCCCGACGAGAACTAGAAATGGCGATGAGGCCGTGTTCGGAAGCTTCTGGTCGACACCGTATTGCGGAGTTGTAAGAATCGTTCTAACGCCATAGCTACAAGGCGAAACGGCTGTCGCCGTCCTTATGGCGGTCGCGCGTTTCATTCCGGAGAAATATAGAGATAGTATGGCGAATTTTCCTATGTTTTAAATTAACAGCCATGCCAGCGCACATGAAATCGAAATTGATACTCCGATTTTTATGTGCGCTGAATTCCGGTTAGTATAATATCCCGAAATGATTTGTGAAAATCAATATTATCGCAATATTCATACTTCAAGTGGTTCTCTCTCAGAATTAGCCGTTGGAAGAGGGAGATAAAACTGTGGCTAATAAAGTGATACAACTCTTCGGCCGTCATATCATTACGAATGGAACCATCTGTTACGCCATCACGAATATAATGAAATAGCGGATCCTGGTTTGGATTTAAAGCTTCTATAAACAACTGCTCCAACTCTGGATTTGGATAATTCCCTTGAAAATATCGATCGAACTCGGCAGTGAACCTGATCTGTTCTTTAACGTTTTCAAGATCAACCTGAAAAAAATACGCTTTTACTTTTTCAAAGCCGGTTTTTCCGGTCATGTCCCCTAAATCCAATGTGAGATGGTCCTGCAGCTGCTTCATCACCATGATCTCAATTTCAAAGGCTAATTCATCCTTCGTGGGGAAATAACGATACAGTGTTCTTCTATTAATATTAATGGTTGATGCAATATCTTTCATTTGTACACTTGCGATTCCGAGCGCAATAAATTGCTTTTCTGCTTCTATCAGTATGCGTTGCCTTGTTGTTGGATTGTCCACTCCATTAACCCCACTTATTCATAGTGTTATCTATCTATCCATGCTTGATTATCTACAAGATGCCGTGCGATAAACGGAGTATACCTTTATTATTCAAATCATTGCAAGCCCTGAAATTATTCGATAATGCAGCGCGCTGCTCGCGTTTCTGCCGCTTTGCCGATCCGACTTATCGGAGAGCAAATATTTGCGCGTATTGGATGAGCTTAAAGAAAGAAGCGTTAGCGCAGAATCCACTGGGAGGTTTCGGAATTGAGGAAAGTGCTGACAACGATCAAACGTTATATCGAATGGAAACTCGAGTATAAAAACCAGTCGCCGGTATTTCCGTTCTGGTGCGATACGGGAGGCAAAGTGGAGGCGGGGGCTGGATTAAGGCATACGGTGGGAGAAGACGAAAGCATCGTATGGGATGTAGCGCAGGATAAGCGGATTCCCCATTACGATCACCTGGAAATGAGCGGATTTCTCGTTTCGGCTATTATCTCTTATGGCGTCAACAAGAAAGGTGAATTAAGACTGAGCCGCCACGTCGTCATTCCGACCCTGCGCAAAATCCCGAACGAGACAAGAGRCAGCCTGTCCCATAACTTCTGCTTGTCCGTCTCCGCGAGGATCAAGGTCAACGGCGTCAAGGTAAGCGAAGAATATCCGCGCCGGATCAGAATCAAAGGGTTTCTGGAGATAGCCTCCGACACAAACCAGGGACTAGATATCGTGCGAACGCTTATGCCAACGGTACATTGTCCTGCCTTGATCGAGAAAGTGACGCTCATCAATATGACGAGAAACGCTATGCTCATCGAAGTTGCCTCCCCAGGCTACGTTCATTTGACCGATCCGAAGTGGGGGGTAGAAGGTGCTTACGAGGTGAGAGCGGGTTTGGCAGATGATTCAGGCCACTTCGTAACGGGCGAAGATAACGGATACCATATGAACCTGGAGCCCGGGGATAGCAAGACCTATTATTTAGTGTTTGCCGCAACGAAAGAACGGCAAGCGCTTACAGTTAATACCGCCGAAGAGGAGCGCGCAAGACTCGCGCTTGTGAACGAGTGGTTTGGTTCTTTGAAGCTGGAGACACCGGATCCAGTTCTAAACACCGCCTTTAATTTCGCCAAGGTACGCGGCAGCGAAAGCATTTTTCGGACGAAAAACGGGCTTATGCACGGACCCGGAGGCGGAAGCTATTACGCGGCTTTATGGACGAATGATCAATGCGAATACATAAATCCGTTCTTCCCCTTCCTGGGCTATGACGCGGGCATTGAGCAGAGCATCAATTGCTATTCGCTATATATGGACCGTATGGACCCCGAGTATAAGAAGCCGCTTGTGACGAGCATTATCGCGGAAGGGGATGATTACTGGAACGGAGCGGGTGATCGCGGAGACGCCGCGATGTTCGCATACGGTGCCGCCAGGTTCTGTCTCGCATACGGAGACCGGATGGCGGCGAAAAAGCTGTGGCCGGGAATAGCGTGGGCGATCGAGTTCTCCCTGCGGCAGAAGACCACGGAAGGCGTCATCCGCAGCGATTCGGATGAGCTCGAGAATCGGTTTGAATCGGGTGAGGCCAACTTGTTCACTTCCTGCTTGCTCTATGACGCGCTCCACAGCGCGTCCCTGCTGGCGAAGGAGCTTGGGGAAAACCAAGATGTCGTGAGAAAGCTATCGGAAGAGGCGGAATTGCTAAAGGAAGCTATCGAAGCGTATTTCGGCGAGCGCGTGGAAGGTTATGAAACCTATCGCTACTATAAAGGCAACAAGGTATTAAGAGCTTGGATTTGCATACCGCTTGCGATGGGGATTTACGAGCGTAAAGCTGGCACGCTGCAAGCGTTGTTCTCGCCTAGACTATGGACTAACAATGGCCTCAGCTCGCAAGCGGGCAAGGAGACGTTCTGGGACCGTTCGACGCTGTATGCACTCCGAGGGGTGTTTACCGCGGGCGAGCCGGACCTCGCATTGAAGCATCTTTCGCATATGACGAAGGAGCGGTTACTGGGTGAGCACGTACCGTACTCGGTCGAAGCCTATCCGGAAGGTAATCAGCGACATCTGTCGGCAGAGAGCGGCCTCTATGCCCGTATTTTCACCGAAGGCTTGTTTGAAATTAGGCCGACTGGATTTAAGACGATGACTTGCAATCCACATCTTCCTAGCTCATGGAACGAGGCTGCTTTGCGGAATGTAAAGGCATTCCAAACGACATTCGACTTGGAAGTCAGCAGAAGCGAGTACGGCAGGAGACTCAAGGTTTACGAGAAGGGTCGGCTAATCTTCGATCATATAGCGGATGAGGGCGAACCGTTCAACATCGTATTCATCGAACCTAAGGAAACGGAGTGAGACGCAGCATGGAGGAAAAGACAAGTTTGGGTTTTAAGTGGTTGTACGGGGTGAATGCTTACGGCAATGGGCTACTAGGCGGGTTCGTATCTTCGTACATTATGATTTTCTTCAGTGACGTCGCTCTTGTTCCTGTAGCTTTCATCGGCTCGCTGTTTTTCGCCGTCAAAATACTCAATATGTGCGTGGCTCCGGTGATGGGCGTCGTCATCGACCGGACGAACAGCCGTTGGGGGAAAATAAAGCCATGGCTGCTGGTTGGCGCGCTCCTGATGCCGCCAACCGCCGTTCTATTGTTCGCGAACACCGGATTCACCGGGACGCGGCTGTTAGTTTACGTAACAATCGTGTACGTGTTGTGGGGCTTGTTCAGTACCGTATTCGGCACGGCTCTCGGTTCAGTGTTCCCGACTTTAACACGCAATGTAGAAGAGAGACGCAAACTTTCCATCATTCCGGCGATCGGCGGAGTGCTGGGGGATTTCACGACCGTGGGTGCCGTATTGCCATTGATCGCGGTTATTGCGGCGACTCAGGCGCAAGGTTATTTCCGGTTAGGGCTTCTATTCGCCGCCTTATTTTTCGTCAGCAATCTATTCTTCATTAACAAATACAAGGAACGGGTCACAGTTGAATCGACGGAGCGGTTGAAGCTAAGAGATATTATTAAGGCCGTGTCGCGCAACGATCAGCTGCTAATCCTGCTCATCGTAAACTTCTTCTTGAACGTCGGGGTTTTTATCACGATGGGCACCGCGCTCTATTTCTTTAAATACAATATGGGTAACGAAGGCATGTTCGCCACGTTCGGAATTACCGTAGGTTTGTCGCAAGTGTTTATGATGACCTTATTTCCGAAGCTCATGAAAAAGCTATCGAAGAAAGCGGCGTTCCAGGTCGCAGGGGTAACTTTGATCGTGGGCTATGTCATATTATTCACGGCCAAAGGAATCATGGGCACCTTCTTCCCTATCGTGTATGTCGGTGGAATTATGCTTTATTTGGCGTTAGGCATCACGACAGCTCTCATGCCGATCTTCTATGCGGATATTATCGATTATGGTGAGTGGAAAACGGGTGAGCGCAACAACTCCACGATCATATCCATTTCTTCTTTGGTCGGAAGCTTCAGCGACGCCACAAAGGAATTGATCGTCGGGTTGACGCTCGCATTCATCGGATTCGCGCCTAATGTCGTTCAATCCAAACATACACTAGACGGCATCCTGTTCCTGATGACGTGCATTCCGATGATCGTGATAACGATAGCCGTAATCGTGTTTACGTTGTTCTACAAGCTGAATGATGGATTCTACAATCGTATTCTTAAGGAATTGGAGAGTCGGGCATGATTGCGATTCCTTGGGCGAGCCAGTAGTACTGTACTGGTACGAGTGTTAATATCCAGTATGGAATGGCAACTCACTCGTCGTTCGCAGATATAACGGGTCACTGGGGAAGTGATGCCATTCAGATTAAAGGGTGACCTCTAGACATAGAGGTCACCCTTTTATTTCGCACTATAGATGATATGGTGAACCATATCATCTATAGTGGTAAAGCGGAGCGTTAAGCTACGAGTAGAGTCTACCCTATTTGATTATAAAATTTGAATATTTGCTCAAGGCTGGGCGGTAAAATACCCCACGCTTCACCATAGCAAAGAATGAACGGCAGAGATGTCGTTTTTTTACATGACACGTTTTCCGACATTTTACAAAACCTGCTCACTTTCATCTATAATGGTAGTGATTAACCTGCAATTTGTATGGATTCAAAATGACCCAAGTGTGTAGAGGGAGGATTTATGTACCGGATTCTCATTGTAGAAGATGATCAGCGAATTGCCGAGCTTTTATCCAATCATTTGGATAAATACGGATATGAACCCATTGTGACACATCAGTTTGATGCCATAGATCAAGCCTTTCAACAAATCATGCCTCATCTTGTCTTGCTGGATGTGAACCTACCTAAATTTGACGGATATTATTGGTGCAAACAAATACGGAAAATTTCATCTTGTCCAATTATTTTTATTTCTGCTCGAACAGAAGAATTGGATCAGGTGATGGCAATTGAGTATGGTGGAGATGATTTTGTAACCAAACCTTTTTACTATGATGTCATCGTTGCAAAAGTGAAAAGTCAAATCCGCCGTTCGTATGGAGAATTATCAATCGGAGCTACTGATACAGAACGAGAAGTTCATTTTTATGGAGTGACATTTTTTCCAGAACGTCCAGAACTACATTACGGACAGCAGAGATTATCGCTTATGAAAAAAGAAGCTGATCTACTCGACCTGCTCATTAACAAATATCCACGTACGGTAAAGCGAGAGAAAATATTTGAACGGATGTGGGACGAAAAAGAATTCATCAACGAGAATACGTTGAATGTCAATGTAGCTCGGTTACGCAAGAAGTTCACAGATCTCGGGATAGATAATGCCATTGAAACCGTCAAGGGCTTAGGCTACCGTCTGAACGTATCTTGGAACGAGGTGGACAAAGAATGAAATTATTTGTAAAGGATAATATTCCTTATATCGTACTTCATGTCATGCAGTTTATATTTTTATATTCGACTTTTCACTGGTTGGATGCGAATGTTGTTGAAGGCAATATCGTATATCTCTTTCTAGTGAGTCTTGTTATGCTGGTCATTTATCTTACATTTCGTTATGTAGTTGGACACAGCGGCTATAAATGGCTAAGTAATATTCCCGATTTGAAAGATGCAAAGGCTTTCTTACAAATGGACGTTACTTCACCGTTGCTTCATACTCTCAAGGATGGGCTTGCAAGGCAATATCAGTTAATGCAGAGCGAAAGAGAAAGATCCATACAGGAAAAACAAGAGCAGATTGATTTTATGAATCGGTTTGTCCATTTGCTGAAAACACCGCTTTCCGCTTTGCACCTGATTGTTCAGGATCGTGAGGACTCGGATGGGTCGGAGGAAATGCAAGTTGAAATCGTCCGTATGGAGTACCAGTTGAATATGATTCTGACGCTGTCAAGATTGTCCTCTTTCCGACAGGATTTCTATATTCAAACAGTATCCATAGAGCCATTGGTGGTTGAAGTAATTAACGACTTAAAGAGCCACTTTATTCACCATCACTTATTCCCCTCAGCCGATGTACAGGGGGATGCCACTGTACTTTCGGATCGCAAATGGTTGAAGTTTGTACTGACGCAGTTGCTTACCAATGCCATCCGTTATTCTGATGGTGGAAACCGACACATAATGATATTTGCGGGTCGACAGGGAGAGCATCTTACATTGACCGTGAAAGATGAAGGCGTAGGTATCTCCCCTCAAGACCTTCCTAGAGTATTTGACTTGTATTTTACAGGTGCCAATGGACGCAAATTTGGTGAATCCACGGGCATCGGTTTGTATCTTGTTCGGAAAATTTGTGATGAGCTGGGTCACAAGGTTTCAATCCAATCATCATTAGGAGTGGGAACGGAGGTCAAGATTCGTTTTTCATTACCCCATCATCCTGAGTTGACAAGGTGACAAATATGTAATGTTGATGTTATCTAGAACGATAGCGACGTCCCTACCTTTCTTATAACCTAAGAGTGAGGAAAGAAAGGAGCGAAATCACACATGAATATGCTGGAAATTAGTAAGGTATCAAAAATATATGAGGGGAAAGTTTCTTATCAGGCATTGAGACATGTCGATTTTATCGTACCGAAAGGTCAATTTGTTGGGGTTATGGGTCCATCGGGGAGTGGAAAGACAACGCTGTTGAATGTCATCTCGACAATTGACCATCCGACCACTGGAGAGGTTGTCATCAATGGAAAAGAACCACATCAACTGCCATCGGAGCAATTGGCTGTGTTCCGACGCCGTGAACTAGGTTTTGTGTTTCAGGACTTCAATTTATTACATACGTTGACAGTACGGGAAAATATTTTCCTACCACTAGCTCTGGACGAAGTAGCTGTAAGGAAAATGAATGAACGGTTAAACTCCATTGCTCCTATTCTAGGTATTACTGACATTCTCGACAAGCGTACCTATGAAATATCTGGAGGACAAGCCCAACGTGCAGCCATTGCAAGAGCCATCATTCATGAACCGGCACTACTACTTGCGGACGAACCAACTGGAAACTTGGACACCAAATCATCTCGTGATGTAATGGAGTTGTTTCGCAATATTAATCGTGAAATTGGAGCAACGATGTTAATGGTTACCCACGACCCAACAGCTGCAAGTTATTGCGACCGAATTATTTTCATTCGAGATGGTTCAGTATATAACGAAATTTATCGTGGGGAACATCAGAACGACTTCTATGGCAACATTATGGATGTGTTGTCCTTTATGGGAGGCGACTCTCGTGACGTTTCGACAATTCGCAATTAAAAACGTGCAAAGAAATTATAAAGCATACTTAGCTTATTTTCTCAGCAGCACCTTTTCCATACTGGTCTTTTTCTTATTTGCTGTGAACCTGTTTCATCCTATGATCGGAGAGAGTTTCACATCTGGAACCGTTCATCTTGTTCTGTCTGCAGGAGAAGTTGCGATATCCATATTTTCTTTGCTGTTTATCCTTTACTCAGTGGGAACTTTTTTAAAGATGCGATTAGCAGAATTTGGTTTGCTGACGATGTTAGGTGCTACACGTAAGCAATTGAATCGACTGATTTCATTGGAAAATATCATCATTGGACTTGCAGCAATGGTGACGGGAATCGCCACGGGACTTTTTTTATCAAAATATTTTTTAATGTTTGCTTCGATGATTCTGGAAGTTCCAGAACTCGAATTTTACATGCCAGTGAAAGCAATTCTTTTTACAATAACCTGCTTTCTAATCATATTCGTCTTGATCTCTGTGCTCGCTCCGTTTGCAGTGAGATCCAAGGAGATCATTGAACTCCTTAAAGGGAATCGAAAACCGAAAGAACCACCTAAAGCATCAATATGGCTCTCAATAGCAGGATTAATATTGATTGCGGCAGGTTATATAATTGTATTATTACAAATGGCGTTCCCTTTTCACTTGGGCGTAATCGGCACACTGGTTTCAGCAGGAACCTACCTGTTTTATTCGCAGCTTAGTGTATTTACCTTAATGCGATTGACATCCCTTCCAACATTATTTTTTAGAAAAACGAACTTGCTTTGGATTTCAGACTTGGTTTATCGTATGAAAGATAACGCTCGATTATTGTTTGTTGTCACGATTACCTGCACGGTATCATTCACGACAATGGCAGCTTCTTTTGCCGTTTATCAGACGGTAGACGAGGAATACGCGAACAGCTACCCGATACCATTCAATTATTCCTCCTATTCCTCAGACGTTCAGCGTGAGAATAATCTTTCTCTCATTTCTTCAAAATTAGATGAAGAAGGGCTGTCGTATCGGACAGTCTCAGTACCGTTTCTGGAGTTCGACAGCAAGACCGCAGCACTATCCACACAAGGTTACAATCGTCTTGCAGAATTGTTGAACCGAGAACCATTGCAGTTAAAATCTGGAGAAGCCATTGAAGTTTCCACCTGGACGAACAAAGCTGATTCCCGTATAACAATCCAGGAGAATGAAACCGTACACTTGGGAAGCGACACACTTCGGCTTATTGGTGTCGTTCAAGACAACATATTTCCAGAGGGTTCGTATGGAAAATTGTATGTATTGAATGATTCGGATTTCGAGAAACAGGATTCTGTATTAAACAAAGGGGTATATTATGGTTATTCAGTTCCGGATTGGACGGAGGCATCGACAGCAGCTGAAAAAATTCGTGCCCAAATTAGAACCGATGGGAACGCGTTTAAGTATCGTTCATCACCGGACTGGTATCAGACGGATCAATTAACTTACAAATTAATTCTCTTTGTGGGGTCGTTTATGAGCATCGTGTTTTTTATAGCAGCTGGAAGCTTTATTTACTTCCGCTTTTATACGGATGTTCAGGAGGAAAAAGTGAAGTACCGTAACCTGCGGAAAATAGGTATGACTATCCGCGAGGTGAAGAAGATTATCACGGTACAGCTCGCGATCCTTTTCTTTATCCCGATCTTGCTCGCAGCACTACATTCAGTATTTGCACTGCAAACACTACAGAGACTAATATCTGTTTCCATAGGCAGTTACGCATCGATTATTTTGATTTTCTTTTTAGTAGCGTGGTCCATATACTTCCTGCTTCTTCGTTCTCGCTATTTGAGAAGTTTATTGGAAGAGACTAGGTAAGTCGTATCATCTGAATGATGTGGATGGTTTATAATAAATAGGTATGCACGTCATTGTCGCGTACCTAGTTAGACCAACATAGTTTTTCACATCGGAAGAGGAGATTGTTGATATTGAATAAGCAGGAAAATGGATCTGATAAAACCGTACTGGCCGCAATCGAGACGATTGAGGAAGTGGATTTTCTGCTCATAACGCAGTTAACGGCATGGTTTGTTTTGTCTGGTTATCTGGAAATTATGCGAAACGGTTCGGATATTTTGATTCGGACAGGTGATATCGATTTCGATGATTGGGAGGAGCGAGGCTTTCATAACAAGGAATGGTTTCATTTGGTGAAACAACAGCGGACGTTATTACAATGATTATAAATAGTACAATTTCATTCTGGATATTCTACCCTATATTTAAAGATATTTTCAAACAAGAGCCTGCAAAATAGGCCTAGTAATGGAATTATCGGTATTTCCAGACTAGTTAACCTTATTTTCATAAACAGAACAAAATAGTAATGCAGTCAGCGCGTGCCAATACTTTATTGGTGCGCGCTGTTTAATTTAATTATATTTCACGCCATTTTCTTGATTTTAATATTATTTTTTACATTTTTGATTAGTTTATCTAATTCTGTTGACATGCAGATCGATATAACTATATCATGACAATGAGTGGAGGCTATGAAAATGAAAAAAAAAATAGTAATTAGCGTAGGACTAATAGTATTAATTGTATGTATAATTATAGTTATTTATCTTAATTCCCCTTTAAAAAGTGAAAGTGTGGAGAATATTACCCCCCTTCATGAGGAAAACGGTGTTACTTATATTAGTAAGACAAATCAAGATTCGTTCTATGTTCACAATGGTAATGACTGGGAAAAAATGTTTATCAAAGGCGTTAATATCGGCGCAGGTAAACCTGGTGCTTTTCCTGGAGAACTTGCGATTACGTATGATGAGTATTACAGATGGTTTACTTATATATCTGAAATGAATGCCAACACAATCAGGGTTTACACGACGCTTCGCCCACAATTTTATAACGCTTTATATGATTTTAATCAAGCGCAAGAGAAAGATGGTAGAGATCCGATTTATATCATTCATGGCGTTTGGGTTGATGAGAATGATATTGTGGCAATCGAGGATGCTTTTGGAGAAGACAGTAAAATTATGAATGGTATCATCAAGAGCGGTGAAGACATTGTTGATATCATACATGGAAATAAGTATCTGCCTTTGAGTAAAGGTCATGCGGATGGCACATATACAACAGACATATCACAGTATGTGATTGGATGGATATTAGGTATAGAATGGGAACCATCGTTTGTTATAGGTACGAATGAAAATAATCAAGATCATACAAGTTATGACGGAGAGTTTCTATATACAGTTGATGCCTCACCATTCGAAGCTTTTCTAGCGGAAGTTGGTGATAAGATCATCGATTATGAGATGACCAACTACAATATGCAAAGTCCGGTAGCTTTCTCTAACTGGGTAACGACCGATCCACTTGATCATCCTAATGAACCATATGTTAATGAGGACATTGTGGAAGTGAATGTTGAGCATGTGAAGTGGCATGACAAGTATAAGCCCGGAATGTTTGTGTCCTATCACGTCTATCCTTACTATCCAGATTCGTTTAGTTTTCAGAAAGACTACATTAATTACATAGGCGCAGATGGAAAGCCAGATCCATATCTGGCCTATCTAGAGGATATCAAAACCGTACATTCAATGCCTATTGTTATATCAGAATTCGGTATACCAGCTTCAAGAGGTAAAGCTCACGAAAATAGGGTGACAGGATATAATCAAGGCTTTATTGATGAAGAGACGCAGGGCGAGATGTTAGTGAACATGATCAACGACATGCACATTGCCAATCTTGCTGGTGGTATTGCCTTTTCATGGCAAGATGAATGGTTCAAGAGAACGTGGAATAACAATGATCTTGACGTAGTAGACTTCAGGCCTTATTGGTCGAATACACAGACTAATGAGCAGCATTTTGGATTATTAGCGTTCGATCCAGGTAGTGAAGAGAGTATTATTTATAYGGATGGTCAAGTCAATGACTGGTCGGACAGTTCTCCATTCTATGAGGACGATGACACAAAGCTCTATGTGAAGAGTGACGAGGCATACGTCTATTTCAGGGTTGACTCTGATCGTTATGATTTTGACAATGACACGTTGTTAATTCCAATTGACTCGATAGATAGACAAGGAAATAAATACTTCTCGGAATACGACACAACGTTTAGCAAGGATGCAGATTTCGTATTGAAAATTCATGGACAAGATGATTCTAGGCTTCTAGTGGATGCTTATTACGATAATTATTATTTCCGCTATGGGGTTCTCACTAATCTTATTGAGAAGAATAACAAATTTCATTCGAAAAACTCAGGTATATTCAATCCAATTCGTCTTACTCTTGAAAAGGGATTTGTACTTCCAGAAGACAAAACGGTTATCCCGTTCACCGGATATGAGACAGGTTTACTTCTATACGGAATATCTGATCCTAATCATGTGGATTACAATTCGTTAAGCGATTTTTATTATGAGGATGGACATCTAGAGGTTAGAATTGCCTGGCAGTTACTAAATGTGATGGACCCATCTAATAGAATTGTCATCGATGATATGCACGATCGCGGTAAAGTATCACAAATAGAAGTGAATGGTTTTAATATTGGAATGGAATTAGTTAAAGCTGACTCTCCTACGGGTACTCAAGATCTTATGATGAAGGAATATACTTGGGATAAGTGGGATCAACCTACGTACCATGAGAGATTGAAGAAATCTTACTATATTGTACAAGAGGGGTTCAAAAAGCTAACAGCTGAAAATATGAAATGAACAGAGGCTATAATAGGTGGTTAAGAGGAAAATTAAGTTTCGTTATCTTGCGTTATTATTCGTAGTTATTGCTATAGTGGCGCCCTTTGTTATATGGATCAGCATGCCAAGCAAATATTTAAATATCGTTGTTATCAATAAAACTTTTCCAGTAGAGACTAATGCTGCTGGAGAGGTAGTGAAATTGGATTACAGCAAGCAACGTGGCTTATATTGGCTCATGAATTACCTTGGAATCAAAAATCCAGAAACAAAAAACGCATATAAAACGACTGTGGATTATTATGGAAACTTTCTTGAGGAAGGGCAGCTAGTTAATAAGCCCTTTCAAAAGCTGGACATTGTACCCGATATGATCTTTTTATCAGATATGTATGGGACCGGGGATTCGAGAATTAATGGTGAGGAAGCCAATGGTGTTTCCGGTATGACGAAAGAAGAAGTAGGTCTTGTTTCTACGTATTATGCTAAAGGTACGACTGTTATAGGTGAATATAATATTGCGGGAGACCCGACCAAAGCTAATGTATCGAAGGAGCTAGAAGAAATTTTCGGGGTTAGTTTTACTGGTGTAGCAGGTAAATTTTTCTCAGACCTTTCCTCGAATGAAGATGTACCTAACTGGATTCGAGATATTTATGAGCATCAGTACGGAAAAAAGTGGAATATTACAGGTGCCGGAATTGTAATTGCTGGAAACCGTAGAGTAGTTGTATTGCAACGTGAAATTGGATTTATAGGGAGTTCCATCAAGATAGCTATTTCTGAAGATAATAAAGATGACTATGGTACAGAAGCAACCGATTATTACAATTGGTTTGAAATTGTTGAAACATCTGAAGATGCATCGGTGGTTGCGTGGTACGATATAAACCTTACGGATAAAGGTAAGAAAATGTTAGAGCCGTTCGGTCTTAGTAATCAATTTCCTGCAATTATTATGAATCATTCTAATCGTCAAAAATCTTATTACTTAGCAGGAGATTTCACGGATTATAGAGCACCAGAGAAAATTAGTCAGTTTTCAGGAGCTGCAACGTTATATAAATTTTTCAGCGTTAAGAGTGAGGGTGATTTATCTCATTTCTACTGGAAATTCTATGTACCGTTAATGTCTAACATTCTCAAGGATATTGAACCATTAGACCRGGAGGCTTTCAATGCAGTAACTGATGTATCCGAGTCCTCATCTGGATACAGAACGTTTTCATGAGTACCTGGGATATACCGCAGGTCGTTTCTCGCAACAAAACTAGTTATGAGAAAATAAGGGAAGTTTTTGCGAAAACATCTTAGTTGGCGAGGAGGAAATACAATAATCAATCAGCAGATTATTTTACTTTGGATTTCAATCATTCTTACTGCAAGCCTCTTTATAGCCATTGTTTGTACGAGTTTATATAGTTATGTTAGCAAATTATCCTTTCAGAAGATCGATAAAGAATTAGCAAAGCTGATCTCTTCTTACTTTCATGCGAGTTTAGAGGAACAGCAAACATTCATTTTTAAGCTAAAACTATATACGAAACGTAGTAAATTAAAGAAAGAGCGGATGATTAATTACATCATTCAGTACTGTGAAGATTATATTAATAATCAGCCAGACAAAGTACTCCATTTATGCGAAGAGGTAGACCTTAAGGCATACTTGATCAAGCGACTCTCGTCAAAAAAAGATTATATTAAAGCTTTAGCTTGCAGGCAATTGGGTGATTTAAGATTATATTCTACGGAAATTTATATTGTTAAAGCTATGAATAGTAAGGATAATAACGTTATTTATAATGCGCTACTTGCTCTAGCCAAAATGGGAGATTTGGAGAACCTATCTCGTATTCTAGTTTCTAATTCAAGAGATATTAATATTTCATTTAGAGCGCTTATTGAAGTTTTGGAGGCGTTCAAGGGATCTAAGGAACAATTATTTAAAGAAACCATTGATTCAAGTGATGACTATTTAAGAGGAATATTAGTTAAAGCTGCAGTGGTTGGTCAATATGAAGGCTTAAGCAGTTATTATGTAAAGTATTTAATTAGTGATAATTTGAACTTGAAAATTGCATGTGTTCGAGCTTTAAGTGAACTTAAGAATCCTATTTATGAGAAAAATGTAATCGAAATGCTATATGCTGAAGAGTGGGAAGTCAGAGCGGCTGCTGCTAAAGGGCTTGAGAAAGTTGGAACGAGTGTTAGCTTCGAACCCCTATTGAAAATGACTAGTGACCAGGAATGGTGGGTAAGACACAATGCTGCAAGTACGTTGGTGTCCATTCCTGGAGGTAAAGAATATGCACAACAAGTTTTCAATGGCGACGATCAATATGCTCGTGATGCTGTTGCTGATGCAATGAAAACGGCTGTTTAAGCTGAAATAGAATTGGAACCCTGAGAGAGTGGTAAATTGTATGTATTACTTTATGAATTTTATATTGTACTTTAGTGGATTTTGCATGATTTACACAATCGCGATCAATCTTTTCTACAATGGTCAGATGTTGATTTCTGTAGTTGATCTTTTTGATTACTTTAAGAAGATGAAGTCATCCGACTATAAGAGATATGTTGAATCTAAAAATATGATTCCAATTTCTATTATTGTACCCGCGTATAATGAAGAGAAGACTATTGTAAGTAATATTAAGTCTTTGCTTGCATTAAATTATTACGAATATGAAATTATTGTTGTGAATGATGGCTCAAATGATTCTACGGTAGAAAAAATTATTGAAGAGTTCGAATTAGTGAAAGTGAATCAGCCAGTTAAAGTCAGTATACAGACTAATGAGATTTTAGGTATTTACAGAAATGCTAAATATGAACGCTTAATTGTGGTTGATAAATTAAATGGAGGCAAAGCGGATGCACTTAATGCCGGTATTAATCTGTCAACCTATCCTATATTTGCGAGCATAGATGCGGACTCTGTATTAGAAAATGACGCCTTGATCAAGTTAACTATGATGTTTGTAGAACATCCTGAGACGATTGCAGTTGGTGGTATTGTAAGGGTTGCGAATGGTTCTGTCATAAAAGATGGAGTTTTAATAGAATCAAATCTTCCTAAAAGCAGAGTGGCTAGATTTCAAATTGTGGAGTATTTTAGGGCATTTTTAACTGGTCGTACTAGTTTAAGTAAACTGAATTCTGTCCTCATTATTTCTGGTGCTTTTGGAGCTTTTAATAAAGCTGTCGTTATCGAGTGTGGTGGGTACAAAACCAATACCATTGGTGAAGATATGGATATTATTATGAATCTTCATAAGAAAATGAGAGATAAGAAAAAGAAATATAAGATTAAATTCCTTGCAGACCCTATTTGCTGGACTCAAGTTCCGGAATCACTCAAAGATTTGAGAACTCAGCGTAGAAGATGGCAGATCGGGTTATTCGACAGTTTATTAAGTTATAAATCCATGATTCTTAGACCAAAATACGGTACTGTAGGAATGATCGTCTTACCTTATTATTGGTTATTTGAGTTAATTGGTCCAGTTATTGAGTTTTTAGGTTATGTATTTATTCCATTAGCCTATTTATTCGGATTATTAGAATTAAATAGCTTCTTAATCTATTTTTTAATTGCATTCTTGTTAGGTACTACGTTATCAATGGGAAGTATATTATTGGAGCAAGTCTCATTCCAAAATAACAAAAGCTTCAAACAAATAATGAGTATAGTGTTAATTGCCTTCATTGAGAATCTTGGCTACCGTCAACTGACTGTTTTATTCCGAATTGAAGGTATTTTAAAAATCAGAAGCGGGAAACATTCTTGGGGAACGATTAAAAGACAAGAGTTTGACGCAAGCGCAAGCGTAAGTGAAGAGCATTCTGCTTAAAACGCCAGCTTAATCAGCGATCCCCGAAATAAGAGCCGTTAGTTATTATAGTGAAAGAAGCCGTCAGAAGTCTAACCATAAGAAAAGTACATCTTTTGCTGAAGCAGAAGAGGGATGAAACTTTATGCTTCCGGGCATGTTAGGGGAAATACATCAAGGGAGTGCTTTATGATGGCAAGAAGAAGAAGAAAATATGCGGTGCCAGGGGTCGAACAGGCGATGCAAGCTTTCAAAGCAGATGTAATGAAACACGAAGGGTATGCCGTTAATCCGAATCAACCGGACGATGTAAAATACGAAGTGGCTAAGGAGCTTGGCGTGCCTCTGCAGGCAGGGAACAATGGTCATCTGACTACGGAATCAGTAGGCCATGTCGGTGGTAAAATTGGCGGTTCCATGATTAGGGAAATGATCCGTCTCGCCCAAGAGCAAATAGCGAACAAGGAATAGTACGGAAGACTGACTTTAACCGACAACTTTCCCTTCTCACAAGAAGAGGTTTTAACGGCTGCACTCTCTTGTTAAGGAGAGGCAGCCGTTTCTGCTTGATTTCAGCTGATAAATTGTAATCTAAGTAAGTCGAGAGCTACTATACAGGGTATAACAATAACTCTGGTTAACGCTGACGGATTGGGAGCTGGATCTCGAACACCGTCTTTTCAAAAGGGACACTCTTTAAGGTAATTGATCCGGCATGGACGGCAATGATTTCTTTGACAATGGACAGTCCAATGCCGAGTCCTTCGCCTTTTCTGCTGCCATCGACACGGTAGAACCGCTCGAAAACATGCTCTTGATCCTCTGAAGGAATGCCGCGTCCTTTATCGATAACCGTCATGAATATGGCCTCCTCATTTTTCGAAAGCCCGATCTCAATATAATGGCCTTCTGATCCGTGACGGATCGCGTTGTCCAACAAGTTTCGCAGTGCACGTTCGATTAGGGAGTCATCAATCCATGCTTCAATATCCTCGTCTGGAATATTTACTTCAACAGTGAAGTTTTGCCCCTCTAAAAACATCAGGTAGTCTGCAGCAGTTTTTCGCAACATTTCAGATACATTATGCTCTGAGACATAAAAATCTAAATTCCCCTCATCCTGCCGAGTAATATCTAACAATTGATCTAAAAGCTTATCCATATAACGAGAGCGCTGCAGTAAAACCTTGGCACTAGCTTGCAGTTCCTTCTCATCCTTATACAATCCAGCGCGAATCGTCTCTGCGTAGCCTAAAATCATAGTTAGCGGTGTGCGTAGATCATGGGAAAGATTAGACAGCAGCAGCCTGCGTCTGTTGTCAAATTGCTTGATTTGTTCGGCTTGATTTTGAATACGGCGAGCCATGGCGTTATAATGCACAGTGAGGTTGCCAATTTCATCCTTTTTCGTATCCTCTAGTACAGTAATTTCACTTTGGAGGTTAAGCTGTCCTATGGCGTTATTGAGCTTATTGATGCGCCTGTTCATAGAAGAGAAAAACCATAGAGATAACAAATATGGAATTAAGAAAGCAACAATTAACGGTAACATAAAAATAGACATGACTTTAAAGGTGCGCATGAAAAAATATATTTGGCCTTGTTTCATGGCGTCACTAGAAAAACTCATCAGCAAATAATAGGGCTGATCCGCTTGGCTAATGGAAAAAGTAAGTGTAACCGGCTCATCTACCCCCCATAGGTTTTCAGGCATATAAAGCATACGATCTGCAAGTTGCCTAAAATCATAGCTGTTATTTTCCCCGAAGGTATCATAAATTGTCAATCCATCTGCTGAAATCCATTCAAAACGAATATCAGGATGATTTCTATGAGCATCATCCAGTAATGGCGTTATGTCTGCGACATGAAAAGCTTGATGCTTTTCAATCGTATTAAGAGTTTTTTGTGAGAGGGCGTTTAGGCTTTTTAGATCATATCCCTGATTTCCTATATTACCTATAACGATGGTAAGTGAAATAAACAGAATAAAACTGATGATTGCACTAATGAGCATAATTAGCCAAAGCTTTGTTCGATTTTTCATTGTCCATCTCCAGAGAACCTGTATCCGATTCCACGTATGCTATGAAGGTGATGGGGGGAGTCCCCCGTGGATTCAAGAATGCTTCGAAGTTTACTTATATAAACACTTAAATTATTATCATCAAAGTTTTCATGATTCCACACCTGTTTGTAAATTTCTCTTTTGGTTAAAACACGGTCTGGATTTTGCATAAAAAATTCTAAAAGTCTACATTCTACCGGGGTTACAGAAAATGACTTACCATCATTTCGCAAAACATAATTGTCGATATCCAGCACAAACTTATTTAAACGAAGAACCTTAGCAGGATAAGAAGAATGAGGACGATGTCTTCTTAACTGTGCTTGCACGCGAGCAACCAATTCCACTGGGCTAAAAGGCTTAGTGACGTAATCATCTGCACCTAATCCAAGCGTCAAAATTTTGTCCTGCACTTCCCGTCTTGCACTAAGGGCAATAACTAATGGCCCAGCATCTGCTTCTCGTAAATAGTGCAGCACCTCAAATCCGTTGCCATCATCCATCATGAGGTCCAGTATCAATAATTCTATAGCATGTTCCTGTAGGCATTGAATAGCTTGTCGTCCTGAACTGGATTCAATGACCTTTAGTTGTGCTTGTTCTAAATGCATTCGAATTAACTGCCGAATTTCAGGCTCATCATCTACAATTAAGATCTGATTGATGGTGAATCATTCCTCCTTCGTAAGTGGCATGAAGCCCATCTTGCTCACGATCAAATCATAACAATAATGAATAGAGAAATACATACTTTATAACATACATTAAGAATCTATTAAGAAAAGTACATCTGTGTTGATATGACGGCAAAGGAGTGATTTTTTTGAATCATGAACTGATGTCGGAGCTGGAGTGAAAACACAGATTAGCTTAGGAGCCCTTCACAAGAGAGGCTCTTTTTTTGTTGACTTTCCACCGGATGGTTCATTCAAACCGAATGCGAATGCTACGAGATCGGAATCGTTAGTCATGATTCTACGTATGTTGAACGCAAGTCTAGGTCATTCACTAGACGTAGAGTAGTAAACACTTATCACCCATACGGTAGGTACTGTTWAACAGTACCTACCGTATTTTTATGAGTGGACTATTTCCCCATTGGGATTGTGAATGATAGCGTTCTTTTTGATATATTTCATCTACATTATCCACATAGAAGGCGAAATGTAATAACGCTCCGTGAGCTATCGCGTACTCTTCACATAATTAAAAATGGTATCTCTCAATTCAAACTCATACGTCAAACCATCCACAATCCCCACAACGTGATTGCTGTCATATAGGTCAAGCATAAATCCAGCCATTTCTTTGGCGGTATGGAACCTCGGAACAGAGCCGTGATATTCAAAATCTTTGATATCGAAAGCACGCTTCGCGAATTCTGTTTCTGTTGCGGCAGGTGCCAACACTTTAGCCTGCATAAGTGCGCCTTGACTTTTCAACTCATGAGAAAGTCCTTCAGTAAAGGCACTTACATAAAATTTGGTTGCGCAGTACGTAATGGCATTTCCAACAATCGTATAGCCGCCACCGGATGAAATGTTGATTAATTGTGTTCCTTCAACATTGGTATAGTCACGAACGAATAGAGAGGATAGTATAGTTAACGCTTCAATGTTCAGATTCAGCATTGTAGATATCTTATTTAAATCTTGCTTGGCCACTGAAGCAAAGTTGCCCAATCCCGCATTGTTGATCCAGGTTTCGATTTGGAACCCTTGCAGGCTTTCATAAAGCTTATAAGAATTCTCGAAAACGGATAAGTCAGTCGTTCGAATGACAACATCTACATCAGGATGGATACGAGCAATTTCAGACTGTAATCCCTCCAGCTGCTCCTTTCTGCGTGCTGCAAGGATTAAGCTTTTTCCGCGAGACGCAAAAGCCAGAGCTGCTTCATAACCTATTCCTGAACTGGCGCCGGTAATTACAGTATATTTCATGTGATTTCCTCCTATTTTTTATGAAAATGTATGAAGAACCCACTGCGATTTGATTATACTGCTTAGAGTTTACTCTAAGTCAAATGTTATTTATAATCATCGGAGACTCTTAAAATAAAAAAATAGATTCGGGGGTTTATATGTACACGATTAGCGAGGTAGCCAAGTTATTGGGGATAAGCACACATACACTGAGATATTATGAAAAGGAAGGAATCACTGCTCCGTCACGCAATGTGAATGGAGTAAGAGCATATGATGACTCCGATCTTGCCTGGCTACGATTTGTGATGAGGTTGAAACAAACCCAAATGCCGATCTCACAAATCAGAGAATATGCCCAGTTATATATAGAAGGAGAGCATACCACGCATGCTCGCTTACGTCTTCTCGAAGATCATAGAAACTCCGTTCAGAATCAAATCATTAACTTAACAACTACAGAGAAGATGCTGGGAGACAAAATTGCGACTTACAAAGACTTCATAAGTAAGCGGAATAGTTCTTCTTGACGTCTACTGGAGAACTGTGGATATGGGGGATCATGATCTGTTGGGAATAGAGAATAGCGATTAAAATCGTACCTCTCCTGCACTGCTGACGGGTTTGAATCTATTCGAGCCTATTGCCTAATGATAGGATGTATGTTCTTAAAATACGATAATAAAGTAGGGTCCCTATTTCATAACAGGGGCTCTTTTTTCGTTGGAGTTTGTCATTTTGCTGTCATTGAAGTGAGATATGCTAGGCAGCATAAAAAAATGTCGAAATAAGTAGAAAAATAAGCAGGATGTGGAAAATTCTGATAACATAGAAGTCACAGAAAGAGAGAATATTATCTGCGCGAGGGCTGGAATATATGGGCAATAATTCGTATTTATCAGTATTGCTGATGGCAGCCACCTGCTGCTCATTGGTCATAGTGTATCTCTGTTGGAAAAGAAGAGAGCTTCCTATTGCAGTTAGCTATGGGCTAGGCATGCTGGCCGGTGCTTTCTATACATTTGGATATGCTTTTGAAATTGTAAGTGATTCACTGGAGCAGATTCGTTTCTGGCTTCGGATTGAATATTTTGGGATCCCTTTCGGCACGGTTTTATGGTTTGTTATGGTGCTGCAGTATACTGGGCGGCAGGCCCTCGTCCGCAAGCGGCTCATAGCAGTGCTTATGATTGTTCCTATGATTACCTTCTTATCGCATCAGACCAATGAGTGGCATCATTTGTTTTACAAAAGTATAACACTTAATGATTCGGGAGGTTTTCTGTCGGCTACTTTGGAAAAGGGACCTTTATACAAACTTCATGTCATTTACTCCTATAGTTTTTGCGTTGTAGGGATGGGACTGATGATCCGGATGTTCCTCCAGGCGACAACCCGCATGAAAAAACAAATCGCTTTTATGATTATTGGATCTTGTGGACCCTACGGATTTACGTTGGTCTATTTAAGCGGCGTTCTTCATAATCCTATCGATATTTCTCCCTTTGGTTTTATTTTCTCCGGTATCTTCTATATGTGGGGAATCTATCAGTTTAATATGTTAAGACTGGCCCCATTAGCGCTTCAAAAGGTATTTGCATCGATGGAGGATGCAGTTATTGTATTTGATCTTGACGATACATTAATCAGCTTTAATGATTCAGCCAAACGCGTTATTCAAGGGATTAATCCTAACTGGATCGGGCAGTCTGCTGCACAAGTATTCCAACAGTATCCTGTGCTGCTTAATAAAATAATGAAAGGCTCTATTATGGAAAGCAAGGTTCCCATTTTAGGGCCATCAGATGTGCAATATTATAATGTCTATCTTTCATTTATTCGTGATCATAGGCAAAAACCAGCTGGAAAAATGTTTCTGCTAAACAATGTAACGGAGAGGGTGCACTCCGAAGAAAGGCTGCTGGATAATGCTCGGCAGCTGAGTGAGTTGAATACGTTTAAGGATAAAATGTTTAACGTTGTTGCTCATGATATTCGCGAGCCGTTGGCCGTCCTTGTTAATTTAATGGAGTTATTAGAAGAGGAAATGCTGGCTTCAAAAGAAGATCATGAAGAAATCGTCGGTGAAATGGGCCAACAAATCCAGAACACGTTTATATTGGTAGAAAGCTTGCTGGATTGGTTCCGCAGTCAAAAGGGAGGCATGATTTTTAATCCTGTAGAAAGAGATCTGGCTCACGCGGTTCAGACCAGCTTGCGGCTGCTGATGGTACGCATCGAGAACAAACAGATCCGGATTGTATCCGACATTCCAAGGGAAACGTTCGTTTATGCAGATAAAGAAATGCTGGATTTGATCATTCGAAACCTGCTTTCCAATGCCATTAAGTTTACCGACTCCGGAGGGAGCATCCGTTTGCAGGCAGATCACAGAGATGACAAAATCATTGTTTCAGTGAGTGACACAGGTGAAGGGATTTCTTCCTATCAAGCCGCTACTCTACTTCAGGAAGCTTACCCTATCTCTTCAACGGGAACAGCCGGAGAGCGTGGTGTTGGCTTAGGACTTACGTTATGTAAGGAGTTCGTCCGTTTAAATGGCGGAGAAATTTGGTTTGACAGTACACCTATGCAAGGAAGTACATTTTATTTTTCTATCCCCACAGTTGCTCTATCCAAACCTTTAAGCCGGTGAGAAGGGGAGAACGATGAAAATAATTATTATTGACGATGAAAAAGCGATGCATCTTATTATGAAACGAATGTTGGCCAAGCTGATGGATATCGAAATTGTTGGCGTCTTCCATGAGACGGCATCTGCATTTACTTATTTAATGGACCATAAGGTAGATTTGATTTTTGTAGATATTAATATGCCCAGGGAAAATGGTCTAGAATTTGCGGAACGGTTGCGGGAAAGCGGCAGAGACACAAAAATTGTGTTTATTACCTCTCACAAGGAGTATGCTTTATTTGCTTTTGATGTACATGCTTTTGATTATATTGTGAAACCCGTTGTCCAGGAGAGGCTGCATAAGACGGTTCTAAGGGTGCTTGCGGAAAGGCGTTCCGAGGTGGAAGGTTCACCTAAGCCCCAGGAAATCAGATTTAGTTGCTTAGGCAGTACGGATATACAGAGTTCACTGGGGACAAGAGCGAAATGGAAAACGAGTAAAAGTATAGAGCTTTTTGGCTATTTACTCCTTCATAAAGGGAGACTTGTCTCTCGCGCGCGTCTAATTGAGGATATGTTTGGTCACATGCCACAAAAGAATGCGGAAACCTATTTGAATACGACTGCCTATCAGCTTCGTAAAATTTTGGATACCTTCGGCTTGAAGGAGCATTTGTATTCCGACAACAACAATTACGCACTGAGTCTAAACGAGGTAAAGGTCGATCTTTTTGAATTCGAAGAGGGCTGCAGCAAGCTGTCTTTCGTGGACGAGTCCAATTTGGAACATGCTTTAAAGCTGGAACAGCTATATGAGGGCGATTTATTCGGAGATCGGGTTTTTGTTTGGGCATGGAACGAGGCTGAACGATTCTCTTTGATGTATACGACTTTGACCCAACGAATCTGCGTCGCCTTGCTGCATAAAGGTGAAACGAATTCTGCGATCAGGCTATTATCGAAGCTTATGTCCAAAAATGAAATGGACGAGCAATCCTTTATACTGCTTATGAAAGCATTGGCTCTTCAGGAGAACAAAGAGGCCATGACTCGGGAATACTTGAGGTATGCGGAGACTCTGCAAAAAGAAATTGGTATGAAGCCGTCTCCTGAGGCTTCCGATCTGTATGAGAAGCTGCTAGCTGAGTTTGTTGTTGTGTAAGAGGAGATGTGTGAAACCAGAACATGAATAAAAACTGACCGTTATGGGGATTAAGCCAACTCGATCAGTTTTTTTGTCGTTCCCATTTTAACAAATATCATTCCGAGTCTATGAGCTGGTTCGGATTTTGATGTAATCGGAATAGTAGAGAAAGCTGCTTGGCAAGATACTGTGGTGTGTAGGGCATGTCGTTACGAAGCCAGCAGACAATGGTACCAATAAAGGCGGAGGAACCGTACCAGGTTGCAATATCTTTCGGAACAATCACAGCCGAAGTAGTTGGGGAAACGTCTTGGTGCTCTCTTCTGTGAGTAATAATATCTACGATTAGCTGCGTAAGCCGATCGGTGAAAACCGGTATCCGTTGCGAAGCGAGCAGTACCTTGTAAAATTTTGAATTTTCCGCGATATGCTCAAGCATTTTAACCAATATGGACAAATCCATATCTAAGGAATGAGACTTACTTTGAATACCATTCACGATAGTATGAATTTCATTAATCATGTCATCGGCCAACTTCTCCAGCATTTCCGGAATATCACGGTAATGGAGATAGAAGGTAACACGATTGATGGTAGCGCGTTCCGCTATACGATTTTGAAAGGAAGAAAAAAATGAATCAAGAGACAAGATTACCGAGAAACGGGAAAGAGGGCGCTTTGTAAGGCGCAATTATTGTTACACTGACAGCTCTGTTTATGACATCGTTTAATGTCATTCTAGCTGTTGGAGAATTCAATGAAGACGTTGCCTTATCGATTCTTAAGACGTTTCCGATCATGTGGATTATTGCTATGATTCTTGAACCAGTTCTTGTTGGACGTATTGCAGAAAAATTGGTTGTAAAATTTACAGAATCAACGGATAGCTTTAATGCTAAAATTTTATTTCGCATCTTATTTACTGTAATAGGAATGTCAGTCTGTATGACGCTTATTGGTGATATTGTAGGAAATGGTTTTCATTCTGATATGTTTAGCAGCTTCTTAACGAACTGGCCTAGAAATTTCTTAATTGTACTGATCGCTGAGAGTTTAGTCATTTAGCCAATTGCACGTTTGGCGATGGTAAAATTACATGCTTCCCAAGACAAAAAATTAAGCAGTGCAATGTAAACGTACATTATTAGCACCTGAGATTTGGGGCAGAGCCGTCTCATTAGATTTAGGTAGACGCATTATTGTCCCCGTGGCGTTGATCGCGATAATGCTGAGGGGATAATGCTGCTTCGCGTTTAAAAATGCGGCTGAAGTAGAAAGCATCCTCAAATCCGATTTCCTGTGCAATAGTGCTGATGCTTTTATCAGTAGTTAGCAGCAGATGTTTCGCGCGTTGAATTCGCAGCTGGTTAACATAGTTTGTTATCGTTATGCCAGCATATTTTTTGAATATTTGAGATAGGTAATCGTAATTGCGATCGACTAATTGCTCAAGCATATCTTTTCCGATTTTATGTTCATACTGATTGTTCAAGAAGCTGACAAGCTTGCGATAGGTGAAATAGGAGGTTGGAAAGGCTGCATCTTGCTGCTTCTCATCAAGAAAATCATTGGCTATAAGCTGGAAAATTTGTCCGAGCAGCAGTGTTTGACGAAAGCGAAAATACCCCTTTGGATTCTGAGAGACAGCAACCAACTCCTCCATGAGGCTTAATAAATGAAAGCGTTGCTTTGATAGATGAAGCTTAGGAATAACGAGAAGATCCTCATGACCGGTTGTTGTTGTTGTGCGCAACTCGGTCTTTTCCGTATGCATAATAATGGTATCAGACGATTTATTGACATCAAATAAATTGATCTCTGGCAAACAGGAAAATTGCGTCCAAAAAAACTTTCCTTGATCTGCTTGGCTAGGCCAGCTAGTATGCTGCTCCCACGGCATCAGAAGTAAAGCTTCGCCCGTTTGCACTTCAAAGCGCCCCTGATCGGTCTGAATGCGCACCTGTCCTTCGGCAACAATAATGAGCTGATAGTAGGGATTATAATGATTCCAAGAAAAATTAGGCGAGCTGGCGTCAAATAAGTCAGCCCATTTAATATCTAGCGCAGCGAGTCTGGAAAGTGAATAGTACATAGATTCCTCCGTGTTTTTTACCTATAATATCTCAATRCCGTCTATGGCGTTTGGCAGGTGTCAATCCTACAATGAAAGCAATTACAAATTTCATTATACCAAATAGTAGGAGGGTAACAATGAGCATCGCTATTTTGAATGAAAAGGAATATTATCGTATCGTTTATGGTGGCTGGTTAGGAAAAAATATAGGTGGAACGCTTGGCGCTCCTGTAGAAGGAAAGAAAGAATTGCTGGATCTGGATTTCTATCCTGTGCTGCCGGAAGGTCCGCTGGAAAATGATGATCTTGACTTGCAGCTTGTATGGCTGCATGCCTTAGAGCAATACGGACCTGGATTAACGGCTAGAGAGCTGGGCCAGGAGTGGCTTGACCACATTTTCTTCCCATTTGATGAATATGGCTATGCATTAACTAATCTCAGAAGAGGCTTAGTTGCTCCATTATGCGGGTCGTTCAACAATCCATTTACAAACTGTATGGGATCGCCGATTCGTTCTGAAATATGGGCGATGGCAGCGCCAGGGGCACCGGATATTGCTGTAAAATATGCCTATGAGGATGCGATTGTAGACCATGCGGGCGGAGAAGGCGTATATGGAGAAATGTTCTTCGCTGCTATTGAAAGCGCAATTTTTATGGAAAAGGATCGCGATAAGCTGATTGCAATCGGCATGGCTTATATTCCAGCAGAAAGCCGCACTGCAAAGGCATTGCGTGATTTGTTTAGGTGGCATAAAGAGGGTAAGAACTGGATAGAAGCACGCGAGCTTATTCTTGAATACCATGGCAATGACAATTTTACTGATGCACCACAAAATATTGCCTTCACGATTTTAGGCTGGTTGTATGGCGAGAATTTCGAGGATGCTATTTTGAAGGCCGTTAATTGCGGCTATGATACAGATTGTACCGCAGCTACACTTGGAGCAATACTTGGCATGCTGCTCGGACCAGAGCAATTGCCGCAAAAATGGGTATCTCCGGTTGGCGACCGCGTTGTAGTTAGTCCTCCTATCAATGGTTTCCCGGCACCTCAAGATTTGGATGAGCTGACGAGCAGAACAATTCAAATGGGTAAGCAGGTATTGGCATACTGGAATAAAAATATAGTCATACATGCTGAGCTGGAAACAAAGCTGCAATCGCCAAGCACAGAGACGAGCGAGGAAATTATCGAGCTATGGAATCGTAACGTAAAAATGGATCGCCGTTTACTTCCTAGATCAACTGCCAAAGCATCGGCATTAGAGCTGATCATTGATTATGGGGCAGAAGGACCCGCTATTGCTCGCAATGCCAGCAAGCAGCTTACATTGACTCTTACCAATCATTCTTTAACAGAATGGATTGGTGAGTTGAGCCTAGTGATACCTTCCGACTGGTCAGGTTCAGCGGCGAAGCCATTCAAGCTGGCTGCAGGATCATCGGCAGTATTTGAGTTTAATGTACAATCATCCAGCATAGCAAGTCCATCCTATGAATTGCAGGTTGTTATTGCAAGGGAGCATGATCGATCGCCTTGGATGCAAATAAAAGAGAGTATCTACTTGGTTGCTGCAGCGGAGTGGCTGGTGCAGGGACCAGAGGATGAGACTGCTAAACCAGTTGTTTTAGGTGGAAATGCGATTGAGTGGAGTAAAGCAGTAAGTGTAAAGCAAGCAGGGAGCTACTCCGCATCAACGATGATTCATAATGATAAGGAACGCGTTGTACGCATTATTACAGCGACAGATCGTCCTATTTCAGCAAAGTTAAATGACATTGCCGTCATTAATAGTCCGAATATTGAGGAGTTTATGCCAGCCTACCATCGTGCACATAGCCAGCAGTTTGTGGAGCTGACCTTGCCAGTAGGAAGTCACAAGCTGGAGATTACTGTACAAAAGGATGATCAGCCGCTTCAAGTATACGTGCTACCTGTAGCTGGAGCGAATACGGAGCAGCCAGGCCCTTATTATTACTACACCGATATATTATTTTACAATAAATAGATTTTAGAAATTCCTAAAAAAGGGGGGCTGTCGGCCTTCCTTTTTTGGTTGTTCTCAGGATGTCATAGGCTTAACCTCTTTCGATATTAAGGAGAAGCATGCTTCGCTTGTTTCATTCGATTGATTAAATCAGTTTTTGCTTTGGTAACATGGTTAGATGCAATTTGAGCGGCTGCATCGCTGTCTCTTGCTCTTAAAGCGGCTACTAGAAGTCTATGCTCCTCAATAATCTCGTGTACTCTTAAATTGCTGAAGCCATATTGATGGCGCATGCTATCAATCAGTCCCCAGTGGCGATCAATAATTTGCACAGCTTCTGGGTTTTGAGCTAGATCATTAATTTTACGGTGCAGCATTTCATTCCATTTTAGAGCTGCTGTGAAGTCATCTTGCAGAGCAGATACCTCGTAATGATTAGCGATTTCCTCTAATTCCCCACACAGAAATTCTGTAATATGCAAAATCCCCTTACGTACAAGCATAGTTTCAATTGCAATACGAATATCATACATATTCGTTACAAATTGCTCATCGATCTCCCGCACACTAGCCCCTTTTTGCGGATTTAAAATAATTAATCCTTCACCTTGTAATTGCTGCAAAGCCTCGCGAATAGGCATCTGACTGACTTGATAGCGGTCTGTTAGTTGTTTAATTCTTAATCGTACTCCAGATTCATAAAATCCGCTTAATATGTCATCTCGCAGCTGTTTGCATACACGAGAATAGGTGGTTAGATTAAGGTCGGTATCAGTTGAAGCTGGCATAATTTATTTCACTCCCCGTGATTCAATAGGAATATCATATCACTAAATAGTTTCCAAAGACTAGGTGCTCAAGAATAGAACTTGAGCTTTTTCACATTAAAATATATAAAATATACATTGACATCAAAATGTATACAATATATATTTTACTTAAGACTTAATGATTGAAATGAATGGGAAGAGGTAAAGCCCTGTGAATGAATTGAAGGAACAGCTAAATGAAACGCTATATTCAAAGATTGGCAATCTGCTACGAGAAGATATTTTGAATGGTGTGTTTGAGCCAGGGGAAAGACTGATCATTGCAGATTTAATACAACGGTATGGCGTTAGCCAGATGCCCATCCGAGAAGCATTACAGCAACTTCAGGGGGAGGCGCTGATAATTATGTTGCCGCAGAGAGGAGCGCGCGTTAGTAAAATTGATGAGTCGCTTATTTCCAATATGTACGATATACGAGCAAGTATTGAAGCTATGTTAGCGACAAGAGCCTTGCATCATATGTCTATAGAAGGAATAAATCAGCTCGAACAGATTGAGAGTAAGTTTGAAGCCGCAGTTAGTGAGCAGGATATAACCGCTCAGCTTATGCATAATGAAAATTTTCACAGGGTAATTAACAGTAGCGCTCGTAATCCGGAGGCTACAAGAATTATTGATCGTCACTGGGCTCTAATCGATAGTTTGCGGCGTAAGTTCGGATTTAGTCAGTCGCGTATGGAGGAAGTAATTGAGGATCATCGTGAAATGATTTGTGCCTTTAAAGAGCAAGATGAAGAGAGGCTGGCTAATGTAACGATGAAGCATGTACTGGAGGCTAAGGAAGATCTAATTTCAAGAATGAAGGCGCTTTAAACTATGAAAATTCAACGAAGAAAGGGACTTGCAGATGATATGGAGTAAAGTGGGGCGGAATATTAGCCTGATGAGAAAAGACAAGCTGCTTTATTTTATGGCGATACCAGGCATCCTATATTTTATCGTGTTTGATTATATTCCTATGTACGGGATATTGATTTCCTTTAAGGATTATTCCATTTATAACGGTTTTATGGAAAGTGATTGGGTTGGCTTAGATAATTTTAAGCAGTTATTTAATACGTATGGATTTACTAGGGCACTGCGCAATACGATTGTTATTTCTTTTTACCAACTAATATTTGCTTTTCCAGTTCCGATTATATTAGCTGTTTTACTGAATGAAATACGTAAGGTTGCGTTTCAGCGTTTTGTACAGACAGCTATTTATTTACCACATTTTGTTTCATGGATCATAATTGGCGGCATTTTGTTTGCTATCTTATCCCCATCAACTGGTATTATTCGTGAAATCGCTTCCTTTTTTGGCTATGAAGGAACAATACCTAATCTTCTGAACAATAAGCATTATTTTAGAGGGGTGCTCGTTGTATCAAATGTTTGGAAGGAAGCTGGTTTTGGCACAGTGCTTTACATGGCTACGATTACTACAATAAATCCGCAGCTATATGAAGCAGCTAAAGTAGATGGTGCTGAAAAAATGCGTCAAATCTGGCATATTACACTTCCAGGGTTGCGAACTACGATTGTTATTCTATTTATTTTTAGAGTAGGACAGATATTAAATGCTGGCTTAGAGCAGGTATTTGCGCTCTATTCACCGCTAGTATACGAAGTATCAGAAATTCTGGATACATACGTGTATAAATTGGCTTTTAATGAAGCAAAATTTGCACTTGCAACAGCTACTGGAGTATTCAAAGGGCTAGTTGGTCTCACGCTTGTACTTATCGCTAACTATATTGCGAAAAAGATTGATTCCGAAAGTGGGTTGTTTTAAATGAAGGCTATGAAATTTCCATGGGGGCAAACAGCCTTGGTCATTGTGATGATGATTCTAGCACTCATCACCCTATATCCCTTCTGGCATGTGTTAATGTATTCACTTAGTGATCCACACCAAGTAATGGGAGGAGGCATTTTGCTCTTCCCAAGAGGATTTTCTTTAACTTCCTTTCAGTTGCTGCTTGACAGCAACGGAGTTTTTGATGCTTATAAAAACAGTATTATTCGACTGGTCGCTGGAACAACACTTAATGTTCTAATGACTTCATTGCTTGCTTATCCGTTATCTATGAAAAGATTTATTGGCAGAAGAGCGATCACTTTGTTTATCTTTTTCACTATGTTGTTTCAAGGAGGAATGATTCCTTCTTATTTATTAGTTCAATCGTTAGGGCTGCTGGATTCGATTTGGGCACTTATTATACCTGGAGCGATTAGCGCTTGGAATTTTTTCATAATGAAAAATTTCTTTCAAGCGATTTCCCCAGAAATTGAGGAATCAGCTAATATCGATGGCGCTACGCCGCTCAAAACCTTGTTTTTAATCATGCTGCCTTTATCCAAGCCTGTTATTGCAGCGATTGCTTTATTTTATGCCGTATATCATTGGAATTCTTATTTCGATGCAGTACTTTATATTAACTCGCAAGACAATCAAGTGCTGCAGGTTTTTCTGAGAAATATGTTGAACTCCAGTTCACTGCAGCAACTAGGCGGCACTGGCAGCTTTGGCAATATTCATAATGTTACGGAGGAATCGGTGAAAATGGCAACGGTAGTTATTTCGATACTGCCAATGCTGTTCATATATCCTTTTGTTCAAAAATATTACGTTAAGGGAATTATGATTGGGGGGGTGAAAGGGTAAGCCCGTTTTTGTTCAAATATAGGACAGTAGAAGTTGGAGTCAGCCGTTTACGCTTGGTCAGTATGTAGAAAGTTATTAAACAACATTCATTGGGGGTCAAAAGGATGAAAACTTCTTTCAGCAAGGTACTAACAATTTTACTGGTTCTTGCAGTAGTACTAGTGGCGTGCAGCTCGAACCAACCAACGAAAGGCAATGAGACTGCTCCGCCAGCTACAAATAATGGTAAGAATAATGTTAACGAAAATAAAGATCCAGTTACGATTCAAGTGCTGCATCATCGTACTACTAACTTCCCAGATGATAACCCTGTTCTGCAAGAGATTAATAAGAGAACAGGTGTTAAAATGGTTCCGATCACAGTGGATCAAGGAGAATTGCAAAATAAACTAAACGTCATGATTGCATCGAAAACATTACCTGATATTATATCATTCCATTCAAATCAATTAGAGGATTTGGTGAATAATGGCGTAATTATTCCTTTAGATGACCTGCTTAATGAATATGGTAAAGAAATACTGGCTAACAAAGGGGAGTACTTGAAGAAGCGCGCTACACAAAAAGGGAATATTTACGCTCTGCCTTCTGGACATGGCTATCCCTCCATGTTAGCGATGAGAAAGGATTGGTTGGACGCAGTGGACAAACAGCCGCCAACCACTATTGAAGAGTATTATGAAGTGCTGAAAGCATTTGTTAAAAATGATCCGAATCAATCTGGCAAAGCGGATACGATGGGACTTGGAGCAGCGCTAGAATCACCGAATACACTAAATCATATTTTTACTGCCTATGGTGTTACTTACGGTAGACCGCAAATGATAGATGGTCAATTGCTGCCGCATCTTTTGCAGCCTGGTTATTTGGATGCTGTAAAGTTTATTAATAAATTGTATAAAGAAGGCTTGATAGATCCAGATTTCACGTCAATACCATTAATGCAATCATTTGAACGCTTATGGAATGGACAAGCTGGATCTTATGATTTTGCACCAGTTGGAGTAGCAAATAACTGGATGTCACGCTATGCAGAGCCAAAACCAGAGTGGGTTTTTCCAATCGTTCGTGGTTCTGAAGGTAAAGGCGGACCCTTGCGCGTGGTTCGTGATAATAATATGTTCTATGCGATCACCACGGCATCCAAGCATCCAGAAGAAGCTATGAAACTGCTTAACTTTTTGAATAGCGAAGAGGGCGATCAATTAGCTTACTTAGGCATTGAAGGAACTCATTACGAAATGAAAGATGGAAAAGTAACATTTATTTCTCCGTATGAAGATGCTGCGCAGCATCGCAATGAAGGGGCATTTGCTTACTATGCGATTAGTTATCGGATTGGCGGTATGGAAGATAAGATGCTTAATCAGGTAACGCAAGATGCGATTAAACTTGGAAATGATAACTCGATAAGTGACGATATGATTTATACGCAGCCTGCGATTGAAAAGGAGCTAGGTACGATACTTACAGATATGGAGCTGGAAGTTTTGGCTTCACTTGCACTTTCAACAGGAGATTTAGATAAGGAATACGCGTCCTTTAAACAGCGCTACCTTGATGCAGGCGGCCAGCGTTGGGTTGAGGAAGCAACTGAAATATATTTGCAAGAGCAAAAAAAATAAGTAGTATCGGCATGTACTAACAAACTATGTAATGGGTGCAATTATTCCAAGTCTCAATTCTTGAGGCTTGGAACTACATTTATGAGGTGTCTAATGAAAATTATAGATATAAAAACATTTACGGTATTTGCATATCGTACGAATTGGATATTCATTCAGGTTTATACGGATGAAGGAATTGTTGGGGTTGGAGAGGCCACACTAGAATATAACGAGCAGGGCGTATGGGGTGCTATTGAAGATATACGGAAGTACTTAATAGGAAAAAATCCGCTTAATATTGAGCAGCATTACTCCTGTCTGTATAGGGACAGCTATTTTCGTGGAGGACCTGCCTTTATGTCGGCATTAAGTGCGATTGAAGCATGCTTATGGGACATTAACGGCAAAGCCTTGGGTGTTCCAGTATACAGGCTGTTAGGCGGGAAGTGCAGAGATAAGGTTAAAATATATGCTAATGGCTGGTTTGCTAATGCTAAAACACCGGAGCAATTCGCTGAAAAAGCTATGGAAGCTAAAAAGAGAGGCATTCGTGCCATCAAATGGGACCCTTTTGGTAAAGCGCATTTGACGATTAGCAATGAGGAGCTTGCACACGCTTTAAATTGTGTTGGGGCGGTACGAGATGCCGTTGGCACTGATATGGATTTATTAATAGAGGGACATGGTCGTTTTAATATTCCTACAGCCATTCAAATTGCTAAAGAAATTGAAGTATTCAAACCTCTATTTTTTGAAGAGCCGATCGCACCTGATTATATTGAAGGATTAGCTCAGGTAAAAGAACGATCGAATGTAGCGATTGCAGCTGGCGAACGCTTATACACGAAGTATGCTTTTCGAGATTTGTTAGAGAAACGTGCGGTTGATTATGTACAGCCAGATGTTAGCCATGCTGGCGGTATTATGGAGTGCAAAAAAATCGCAGCGATGGCAGAGGCGTATCATTTGCCCTTTGCTCCACATAATCCAAGTGGTCCGATTGCCAATGCTGCTACACTGCAGCTTGCCGCCTGTGTACCTAATTTTTATATTTTAGAAATTATGTATGATGATATTCCCTGGAGAAAAGATTTAACCGATGAAAACCTAATTTTTGAAGATGGCTATATGCATATTCCAGATAAACCGGGGCTTGGCATTACACTGAATGAAGAAGAGGCATTGAAGCATCCGTTTCAACCGATTAGTCTTCGGCATTATGATGGCAGTTTAACGAATATACGCCCGCCAGGGACAGTAGCCTACTTCTAATTACAAGGGGACGAAGCCTATGGATTTTACAGATCAAGTTGTTGTTGTAACAGGCTCGACTCAGCATACTGGCTTAGCATTGGCGCTTGCGTTTCTGGATGCGGGTGCTCGAGTAGTGATCAATGGTGAACAAAAAGAGCAGGTAGACCAACTATACGAGCAGTTGAGCGAAAAGTATGGGGAGCATGTATTTGCAGTAAAAGCTAACGTTGCAGATGCGATAGAGGTTGAACAGCTCTTTAAAATGGTAGAAGAAAAGTGGGGGGAATTAGATGTTTTAGTAAACAATGCATGTTTGCAAGCTGTAGATTTTAATTTTATGGAAGCTTCCTATGAGGATTGGAAGAGGGTAGTAGACGTCAATTTAAATGGTATGTTTATTGCTTCACAGCAGGCAGCCCGCATGATGAGCAAGCGAGGGGGCGGAGTTATCGTGAATATTGGCTCGACAGCTTCAACGCATGCTATAAGAAGTAGGAGCCCCTATGTAGCTAGCAAGGGCGGGGTAGACGCCTTAACTAGAGCAATGGCGCTAGATTTGGCAGACTATAGTATTCGTGTAAATAGTGTTGTTCCAGGTTATGTTCGAACGACACGCTGGGATAATCTCGATGAAGAAGAAGTAAGCAGACGCAGGTCTAATATTCCTTTAAATCAGGAAACGTTATACGAAGATGTAGCAGGAGCGGTTATGTTTTTGGCAAGTAAGTCTGCCAAGAATATTACGGGAACTAGATTAGTTGTAGATGGTGGTTTAACCTCCCAGCTTGTACCTAAACATAATGAGGCTTCTATGAAAAACCTCAAAAAATAAAGGAGTACACAATATGCAAGTTCAACTTATCGAACATAATGGGAAAATGATGATTTCGGCAGATGATCAGCTTTATGATCCTTTTGCATTTCGTTCCTTTCGACCTAATGAGGAAAATATTGCAGCATTTTATGCAGCTGGAGTAAGAGTAATGTCATTGCTTATTAGCGGTTTGAATTGCTCACTTGACGTCCCCTATTCTACCTTCGGAGAAACTTGGATGGGGGAGGGAGAATATGATTTTACTGCACTTGATCAGCAAATTCAATTATTCCAAACACATGCCCCAGATGCCAAACTATTTTTAATGATTCATCTGGATACGCGGGGGTGGTGGTTAAAACAGCATGAGGGCGCACCTGATTCCATCTCTAATTTGAGTCAAATTGCAGGTGATAAGCAGTGGAGAGATGCAACGAGTTTATATTTGGAAGCATTGATCGCTTATGCGGAGCTTAACTATCCAAATCTTGTGCTGAGCTATTTTTTAATGGGCGGCAGAACGACAGAATGGTTTAGCTATGCAGATTATGGTGAGTCACATCCGTTGAAAGAAAAGGCTTACCAGGAATATATGGGGGATGCCAATCGTCTTATTCCAAATGCCGAAGAAAGAACAAGGACAGACCTTGGCGTGTTCCGTGATCCCGTTAAGCAAGCGGAAGCTATTGAATACTGGCGTTTTCACCATGAGCTTATTGCAGATACCGTACTGTATTTTGCTAAGAAAGCTAAAGAAGCCGCTAATCATAAAAAGCTGGTAGGTTGTTTTTTTGGTTATTTATTCGAGCTTGCTTCCGATCGCTTATTGCACGAAGGACATCTTGCTTACGAAAAGCTATTTGACTCGGAGTATATAGATCTTTATAGTGCACCTTCTTCTTATGCCCATCGCGGCTACACAGGAGTAAGCGCCTATATGAATACGATTGACTCCATGATCAAACGTAAAAAAGCCTATTTTCTTGAGTTTGATCATATTACTCATCAGTCACCGAAACATATTGAAGGGAAATATATTCCCGGGTATGATAGCAAGTTTCAATCCGAGGCAGAGACAATTTCCGTAATGCGACGTGATTTTTGTATGACGACGATAAGAAGAACTGGTTTCTGGTGGTTTGATATGTTCGGTGGTTGGTTTGATTCTCCTAAGATGCAGCAGCAAATAACGAATATGGTTACCATTTCAAAAGATTTAAATGAGATATCGATGTCATCTGTGTCTGAGATTGTCGTATTTGCCGATCCAAATGCTATGTATTATGCTGCCGCCGATTCAGAGTTGAATACAAATTTATTGCGTAGCCAAATGGACGGGCTAGGACGTATTGGAGCTCCGTATGATGTCTTTAGTCTTTCTGAACTGGCTGATGAGCAATTTAATGCTGGCACGTACAAATTGATGATCTTTTTGAATGCTTTTCATCTTTCTGACGTTCTTAAAGAGAAGATAGAGCAGATTATAGAACAAGGTATTTCATTGCTCTGGGTTTATACACCTGGACTTATTCAAGATGATGGATTTTCTGTGCAGGGAGTATCAGAGCTGACAGGTTTTAATGTTGAGCTATCTGAATCAGCCGAACAGACTATTGTGGTTCAACCTTCTGAGTTTGTTGCGTCTGAGCTGGATTTTGGGTTCTCAAAGCTTGTTTATCCGATTTTGAATATTTCAGAC